>JAGSYV010000195.1 GCA_018262505.1 Pseudomonadota bacterium | reverse complement strand
TCGTTGATATAGCGAGCGCTGAGCTCCACCGCCGACTTGATGGCGTCCTGGGTGTAGCGGACCTTGTGGAACTCCTCGAAATACGGCTTCAGGCCCTTCAGGATCTCGATGGCGTCGGTCACCGTCGGCTCATTGACGTCGATCTTCTGGAAGCGACGAACCAGCGCCCGGTCCTTCTCGAAGAACTGGCGATATTCCTTATAAGTGGTCGAGCCGATGCAACGGACGCTGCCGCTGGACAGCGCCGGCTTCAGAAGGTTCGAGGCATCCATCGCGCCGCCGGAGGTGGCGCCGGCACCGATCACCGTGTGAATCTCGTCGATGAACATGATGGCGCCAGGATAATTCTCGATCTCCTTGACGACCTGCTTCAGGCGCTCCTCGAAGTCACCGCGATAGCGGGTGCCGGCAAGCAGCGCGCCCATGTCGAGCGCGAAGATGGTGGCGTCCTTCAGCACGCCCGGCACGTCACCATCAACGATACGGCGAGCAAGCCCCTCGGCGATCGCCGTCTTGCCAACACCGGGATCACCCACATAGAGCGGATTGTTCTTCGAGCGACGGCACAGCACCTGGATGGTGCGCGCAATCTCATCGGCTCGACCGATCAACGGATCGATCTTGCCCTTCAGCGCCTTCTCATTGAGGTTGACGCAATAGGCGTCGAGCGCATCTGCCTTCTTCTTTTCCGGCGACGGCCCGCTGCTCGGCGGCGTTTCCTGCGAGGGGGCTTCCTCATCGACGCCCCGAGCCGCCCGACTCTCGCTCATGCCGGCCCGCTTGGCAATGCCGTGGCTGATGTAGTTGACCGCGTCATAGCGCGTCATGTCCTGCTCTTGCAGGAAATAGGCCGCATGGCTTTCGCGTTCGGCGAAGATAGCCACCAGCACGTTGGCGCCGGTCACCTCGTCCCGTCCTGACGACTGCACGTGGATCACGGCCCGCTGAATGACACGCTGGAAACCAGCCGTCGGCTTGGCTTCTTCCCCGAGTTCGGTCACGAGGTTATCGAGCTCGGTGTCGATATATTCGACGAGGTTGCGCTTCAACACATCGAGATCGACCGAACAGGCTCGCATGACGGCGGCCGCATCGGGATCTTCCACCAGCGACAAGAGGAGATGCTCGAGCGTCGCGTATTCCTGGCGGCGTTCGTTGGCGAAAGCGAGGGCCTGGTGAAGGGCTTTTTCAAGACTGCGCGAGAAAGATGGCACGATGGACCCTCACTTCTTTTCCATGACGCACTGAAGCGGATGCTGGTGGCGGCGCGCGAAGTCCATCACCTGTGTCACCTTGGTTTCGGCGACTTCATAGGTATAGACGCCACACTCCCCCACCCCATGATGGTGGACGTGCAACATGATCTGAGTTGCCTCTTCACGCCCCTTGTTGAAGAAACGCTCCAGGATGTGCACCACGAATTCCATTGGCGTGTAATCGTCATTCAAAATCAGAACGCGATACATGCTCGGTCGTTTGGTCTTGGTCAGGACCTTGGAGGCGACTCCAGTTCCCGAGCCCGACCCGTTCCCACTCTCCCCGTCCTCGTCGTCGGCCGACAGGACCGAACGGCGCGTCGTATCTTCCATCTTCACATCGGTCCATCCGTCAGCCACGGGACGCCAGTCCGGCCGACCGAAGGAAAGATCCGCCGGTGCCATTCCCGTCACGCCAGCCTGAACCGCCTCAACCACCTTTTTCCTCCGATTGCTTGCCCCGATCTTGCGGGTCGTAGGGACATATTGAATCAGGGACAACGGGGGCGCAATTCCAATCTGGAGTCCAGGCCGACACTCCACGCACTTGTGAGAAGACGATCGCCTGTCTGCCTGTATCTGGTAAGCAGTTTCGCTTAGGTCAAGCCGCGATGCAATATGATGAACCGCTGACAGCCCCCAGCTTTTCGCATGACCTGCGTGAACAGGCGGCCAAATCCTTAAAAATGCGGAGTCCTATTTTAGGACGGTGCAAATTTGGAAAAGTCGATTCAAACTTTACGCTTCCGTAACCGCGTTGCCGCTAATTTTGTGACCGTTGCCCGTTGGGCTCAGGGGGATGGAGAACAGGTCCGGATTGGGCTTCGTATCGGGCCGAACGGCGCGGACGAAGTCCTTGGGTTGGCGTTGTGAGGGCGGTCCATTGTCGAGTTTGCGTAGTCTTGTTTCTAGGGTCCTGCACCGAATGGCGGCTCCTGCCGCTGCAGCCGTCATCGCGGCGGGCATATCCACAACCGCCATCGCGGCCAGGGATTTCCCCAGTCAGGTAGTCCCTTCGAAATACTCAGCTATTGTCGTCGATACCGCGACTGGCAAGGTCCTGTACGAGGTCGCCCCCGACACTCATCGCTACCCGGCCTCGCTCACCAAGATGATGACGCTCTACGTCATGTTCGAGGAGCTCGAGAGGGGGCGTTTCAAGCTCTCCACGCCTTTGCGTGTCTCCGCGCTCGCCCAGCGTCAGTCGCCCACCAAGCTCGGCCTGCGTGCCGGCGAGACCATTTCCGTCGAGGACGCCATCAAGGGGCTGATCACCCGGTCGGCAAATGATGCCGCCGCCGTCATCGCCGAGAATGTCGCCGGCTCCGTGCCGGCCTTCGCCGACCGCATGACGCGCACCGCGCGCGCCATCGGCATGGCCAACACGCGTTTCCGCAATGCCAATGGCCTGCCTGATCCCGGTCAGTTCACGTCGGCACGCGACATGATGAAGCTGGGCGTGGCGCTGCAGGTCCGCTTTCCGCAGTATTATCCGCTGTTTTCCATCCGCTCCTATAATTTCCGCGGGCGGACCATCGGCAATCACAACAATCTGCTCGGCCGCGTCAACGGCGTCGACGGCATCAAGACCGGCTATGTCAACGCCTCCGGTTTCAATCTCGTCACCTCGGTGAAGCGCGACGGCCGCAAGATCGTCGCCGTGGTCATGGGCGGCAAGACGGCCGCCCAGCGCGATGCCCATATGGTGCAGCTGATCAACACCTACCTGCCCAAGGCCTCGCGGGCCCGCGGCTATGACGACCAGCTCGTCGCCGAGGCCATGAATGCTCCCAAAGTGGCGTCCGTCAGATCGGCCGCGCCAGATGAGCCGGCTCGCCTTGTTGCGGCATCGACACTGCCGCCCCACCCCGCCCCGATTCCGCGCCCGATGATGGCCGACGCGGATAATGCGGATCCCGACCCGGCCCTCGTGACTGCATCGGTCGAGCCGGCTGCGGCTCCGCACCGCGCGCCCGCCATTGCCGAACCGGAGGAAGTCGCCGAAGCGCCAGCGCCGGTCGTCACCCCGGCCGCCGTCCGCTCCCCCGAGCCGCTCAGCCTCGCAACGGCCACCCTGCCGGCGAGTCTTGCCAATGCACACCTGCCCTCTTCCGCCGCAGAGGCTTTCGCCGACATCGGTCCGGCGCCCCAGAACGACCCGCTTGCCGACCTCGTCGCCCGTGCCGACGTCCATTCGCGCCGCGCAGCTGCCAAGACCGTCGAGGTAGCGTCCGCAACGCCAGCCAACGTCATGACCGATGCCGGTCCGGCGCCGCGCGAGACGGCGGCCCCGGTCGCCGCCCGCCAGCAAAGCGGCTGGTACATCCAGATTGGCGCGGTTGGCTCGAAGGCCGCTGCCATGGACCTGCTCGACAAGGCCAAATCGGCCGCCCCGCAGCTCGCCGCCGCCAGCCCCTACCCCGCGCCCGATCCGTAAGGCAAGTGTTCGCCTTTCACCCGGCGCGGCAAGCACAGTTCGTCAACGGCACCCACTGTTCTGCGTAACGGGAGCTAGACATGTTTGGACAGAAGCCGGTCCTTGGCCTGGTTGATACGTACCGCCAGGAAAGTGGAACCGCCCTGGTCGGGATGCACCCGCTTCATCAACCGGCGGTGGGCGGCCCGGATGTCGGCCTCTCCGGCGCCCTTTTGAAGCCCAAGGATCTCGTACGCCTCTTGCTCGCTCATGGAGCCCGCATTCGCCGTTCGACGGCTCCGCGATGCGGCCTCACTCTGCATGTTCTCACGCCATCCGGGCATTCGGCGGTCGAGATAAACCTCTAGCGTCGCGCGGCTGTGACCGTCACGCGCCGTCTCGGCATAGAGGCCGGACAACTCCGGCCCGCTGAGGCGATTGAGATCGCGACCTCTGAAAACACCGGCAACCACCCGACCACCGACGGCGTTTCCGTCGATGACCACTTCAATCATCGGCGAGCGCAATACCGGCTGTCCGCGTCGCCTCCCCCGCAGCATGCCCGAGCGATGCAGGGCAATGAGCAGGGCTATACCGACGGCAGCGAATGCGACACGACCGGTGACCGCCAGTGCGGCGATGACGCCGAGCCCAGCCAGCAAGCCATAATTGCGGGCCATGGCGTCGATGTCTCGCTTGAGGCTGGCACCGCGCCAACGGATGAGCCAGGCGCCAAGGGCAAGCAGTAGGACCAGCAGGAAAGCCATATTCATGAAAAGGCGCGTCCGGCGTTCGGGTTGTCGACGCTTCATTTCGAACTTTGCCAGCTGGAATGCAATGGCGATGGACATTGGCCACTTTCTTGACGCGACGGGCCACGCGCCGCTTGAAGCGCCACGCCTTTGCCGCCATTTTGCCTTTCAATGGAGTCGGCGCCAATATTCGGGTGCGATGTTTGCGCGCTGCCCCAAACCGACGACGGGATCCTTCACCCATGATGCTACGCCAGCCGACCTTTCGACGCTTCGCCATGGGACCCCTTCTCGGAGCGGCGCTGGCCACCCTCACCTTCGCCGGCGCACTGCCGGCCGGTGCCCGAGGCATGGCTGCGGCGCAGCCGGACAGCGGGCTACCGATCGCCTCCTCGCTTGAGGGCAACTACCTCGCCGGCCGATTTGCCATCAGCATTTCCGATTATCGCGCCTCGGCCGACTATTTCGCCTCGGCCTTGCTGGAAGCGCCCGACGACAAGTTCCTTCTCGAGCGGGCGCTTTCGCTCTATATCGCCGCCGGAGAGTTGAACGAGGTGCGCGCCTTCGCGGAACGGCTGAGCGCCGTCGATGCCGACAGTCCGATCGCCAGTCTGACCATCGGTCTTGACGACTTCAAGGCCGGCCGCTGGGACGAAGCGATCGCCTCCTTCCAGCATGCACGGTCCGGACCTCTGCTGACGCTGGCCGCCGAAATCCTGTCGGCCTGGGCCGAACAGGGCGCCGGCAAAACCGATGAAGCCCTCGCCCGGCTCGCCAAACTCGACGGCGAGAAATGGTATCTCTTCTTCCGCCATTACCACGCCGGTCTCATCGCCTCGGTCGCCGGCCGCGGCGACGTGGCCGCGCAAGAATTGAAGGCAGCGCTCGCCATCGACGATGGTCCGGTGTCGGTGATCGACGCTGCAACGCGTACGTTCGCGCGAAACGGCGACTTCGACGCCGCCAAGGCAACCATCGACAAGGCGCTCGCCTCGGCACCCGGCCATCCGCTTCTCACGGAAGTGGCGGCCATGATCAACGCCAAGAGCCGCCCGGCGCCTCGTGTCCGTACGGTCAACGAGGGAGCCGCCGAAATTCTCTCCGGTCTCGGCTCGGCCGTGGTCCGCGAGGATACCAACGATTTCGGCGTCATCTTCCTGCAGCTCGCGCTGGCGCTCGACCCGGCTGATGACATGACCCGCATCACGCTTGCCGAGAATTTCGAGCGACTGGAACGGGCCGACGACGCCATCGCCATTCTCGACAAGGTTCCTGTCCGCTCGCCGCTTCGGCGCAACGCCGACATCATGATCGCCTTCGATTACAATGCGCTCGATCGGGTGGACGAGGCGCGCGCCACGCTGAAGCGCGTCATCCGCAAGAACCCGAAAGACAAGGAAGCGCTGAACGGCCTCGGCAATATTCTGAGGACGCGCAAGATGTTCGTCGAGGCCGCGGACGTCTATACGCGCACCGTCAAAGCCATCGGCGATCAACCGCGGAGCGAAGACTGGCAGGTGTTCTACAACCGCGGCATCGCCTACGAGCGCACCAACCGCTGGCCGGAGGCGGAGGCCGACTTCAAGAAAGCGCTGGAACTCAAGCCTGATCAGCCGCAGGTTCTCAACTATCTCGGCTATTCCTGGATCGACAAGGGCTTGAACCTCAAGGAGGGCATGGCCCTCATCGAGAAGGCGGTCAGCCTGTCGCCGACGGATGGCTATATCGTCGACAGTCTCGGCTGGGCGCACTACAAGCTCGGCCAATATGACGAGGCGGTCAACGAACTCGAGCGGGCGGTGACGCTGATGCCGTCCGATCCGACCATCAACGACCATCTCGGCGACGCCTACTGGCAGGTTGGCCGCCGTCTTGAGGCGCGTTTCCAGTGGAACCACGCCAAGGCCAGCAAGCCCGAGCCGGAAGACCTCGTCAAGATCGAGGCCAAGATCGAGCATGGCCTGGTTCAGGACAACACAAGCAAGGCCGCGGCCGAGCCTGTCGAGACCAAGCCGGCCCAGGCGACGCCCTGACCCACCGGGGATCGACGAATATGCCGGTCGTCGAACAGGCTCGCGCCAAGGTCAATCTCGCACTTCACGTCATCGGGCGGCGGCCCGATGGCTACCACGACCTCGATATGCTCGTTGCGTTCGCCGACGCCGGCGATACCGTGACTTTGGCGCCGGGTGACGAGGACCGCTTCGACATCGACGGGCCGATGGCCGGCGATCTCCAGGCTGACGACGACAATCTCGTGCTGCGGGCTCTGCGCGGCTTTCGCGAACTGACGGGATGGACGGTTCCGCTTGCGGTCCGCCTCACAAAACGTCTGCCCGTCGCGTCCGGCATCGGCGGCGGCTCGGCAGACGCGGCAGCCGCCCTGCGCGGCCTCTGCCGGTTGCACAGCTGCTCGATCGAAGACCCCGCTGTAACCGCCCTAGCGTTGTCGCTGGGCGCCGATGTCCCCATGTGCCTCGACGGCCGGCCCGCTCGCATCACCGGCGTTGGCGAGCGCATCGTGCCAATGGCCGGGCGGCTCGTCTTCGGACTGCTGCTGGTCAATCCGCGCGTCGGCGTGCCGACGCCCGCCGCGTTCCGAGCACTCGAGCGACGCGATAATCCGCCGCTCCCGATCTTGCCCGCTTTCGGCACGATCGCCGACCTCGCCACATTCCTCGCCATCGAAACGCGCAACGACCTTGAACTGCCGGCCAAGACCATCGCTCCGGTTATTGGCGATGTGCTTGTCGCGATCGCCGGTCTGCCGGGCGTTCGGCTGGCCCGCATGTCCGGGTCGGGGGCCACATGCTTCGGTCTGTTCGACGATCAGGCAGCAGCGAAGTTGGCGGGCGCGCAGCTCACCGACAGTCACTCCGATTGGTGGGTGGTGCCAACCAAGGCGCGGTTCTGACGAGATCTGGCTGAAAACAAAAACCTGCCTCAAGGGCCGATGTCTGCGCCCCTGCCGTCTAGAGATCGACGGCCACGTCCTCGGCGGCGATCACCCGGTGAACGCGCTCCTCGTCCGCCGATTCCTCGCCAAACGGCGCCACCGGCCAATCCCAGGTGTCGAAGGCAGGCGGCGAGGCGACCCCGTGGAGAAGATCGCGGGTTTCGATGATGCCGCCATCGCGCCGGCGCCTGACGTAGGAAACGTCAGTAACGATCACCGTCTTGCAAGGCAGTTGGGCCAGCCCATCGAGGTGGCCGGCAATCAGTTGCGCCACCGCATTGTCGGGCATGATGCGGGCCTGACCGTCCTTCGAATGCAATCGACTCACCGCCCCGACCGCAATCTGCGACAGCACATTGGCTGAGATCACCAGATCGAGTTCATCGATCTTGCGGAGAAAACCCAACGGGTCGAGGCGAACCCCGAGGTCGTCCTGCCCGGTAGCAAGCTTGATGCGCGACTGCTCGGCAAGCCGATCGTAGCCGGAAATATCGCGGGTCATGAAGCTGACGTTGGGGTAACGGCGCCAAAACATCTTCAGCCGCACCGTCGGCAGGTGGACGATGTCGACCAGCACCACCTTGTTGAACATGTTGGAGAGCCGATCGATCGGGACATCCCGCAGCAAGCCCGAACCCAGTACCACCGCCGTGCGGCGAACCGCGACGCCATCGATTGCCCGGTCGATCGCCGCCCGCGTCCGCGCCTCGTGTTCGGCCCAGGCAGCGCGACAGCGCTTGGCGCGCGCCCTGAGCCCGATGGCGTCTCGCACGGCAGCGGCGCGACTCCTCGGTGAGGTCAGGCGGGCGACAGCGAACAGGAGGGCCTCGGCGAGCATGCGTGGCATCCGGCTAGGGTATCTTGCGGAAAATTTCGCGCCAATTTTCCGTAGAAACCTTGTGACAACGACCGAAGAGGACGCGCCTGAACCCCTTGGAGCACGCGTCGCTCCAATACTGGATCAGGCGATTTCGCCGCAGACCACCGGCACCGGCGTCCCGGTGGTGGTCGGGAACGACGACGGCAGTTCCCTCAAGCGACGAGCAGCAAGATAGGCGAAGGCTTGCGCTTCGACGAAGTCGGCGTCGAAGCCGACATTGCCGGCCGGCACCACGTCCACGCCAGCTCGTTCGGCAATCATCCGAACCATCACCGGGTTGCGGGCACCGCCGCCGGAGACGATGACCGTCCGGACCGGCGCACCGGCCAGCCGGAGACCGGCGGCAACCGCCTCGGCCGTAAATGCGGTGAGCGTTGCCACGCGGTCGGCAAATGGCAAACCGGCGGCGGCATCGGCACGGAAGGTATTGCGATCGAGCGACTTGGGCACCGGCGTCTCGAAATGCGGGTGGTCCATCAGTTGGCCGAGCACGCTGGCGTCCACATGGCCCTGCGCGGCGATGGCACCATCGACGTCGAAGCGGGCACCCGTGGCATTGAACACGAGATCATCGATCAGCGCGTTGCCGGGGCCAGTATCGAAGGCGGTCAGCTCACCGTTCTCCCCGATCAAGGTGACGTTGGCGACACCACCGATGTTGAGGAAGGCCACCGGCGGCCTAAGCCCTGCCTTCTCGGCCAGTGCCCGGTGGTAGACCGGCACCAGCGGTGCACCCTGCCCGCCCTCGCGAATATCGGCGGACCTGAAGTCATAGACCACCGGCAGATTGAATCGCTCGGCAAGCACACCAGCGTCGCCGATCTGGGCGGTAAAGCCGCGATCGGGCGCGTGATGCACCGTCTGGCCGTGTTCGGGTCCGCGAACAAACCAAAGGTAAAGAAAGATGAGCGGCTTCAAGTCGGATTTCCTGCGCACGCTCGACGAGCGCGGCTTCATCCACCAGATCTCGGACCCCGAGGGTCTCGACGCGGCGTGCATGAAGGGTCCGATCACCGCTTACGTGGGCTATGACGCCACCGCCACATCCATCCACATCGGCAACCTCATCACCGTTACCATGCTCTACTGGCTGCAGGAAACCGGTCATCGGCCGATCAGCCTGATGGGCGGCGGCACGTCGATGGTGGGCGACCCGTCCTTCCGCGACGACCAGCGCAAGCTGCTGACGCCGGAGACGATTGCCACCAATATCGAGAGCATCAAGAAGGTCTACGCGCGCATCCTGCGCTATGGCGACGGCCCGACCGACGCCATCATGGCCAACAATGCCGACTGGCTGATGAAGCTCAACTACGTCGAGTTCCTGCGCGACGTCGGCCGCTTCTTCTCGGTCAACCGCATGCTGTCGTTTGACAGCGTCAAGCTGCGCCTCGACCGCGAGCAGTCGCTGTCCTTCCTCGAATTCAACTACATGATCATGCAGGGCTACGACTTCGTCGAGCTCAACCGCCGCTATGGCACGGTTCTGCAGATGGGCGGTTCCGACCAGTGGGGCAACATCGTCAACGGCGTCGACCTCAGCCACCGCATGGGGGGCCCGCAGCTCTATGCGCTGACCACGCCGCTACTCACCACATCGTCGGGCCAGAAGATGGGCAAGACTGCCAATGGCGCCGTCTGGCTCAACAGCGACCTCTTCAGCCCCTATGACTTCTGGCAGTATTTCCGCAATACCGAGGACGCTGACGTCGTCCGCTTCCTGAAGATCTTCACTCGCCTGCCGCTCGGCGAAATCGCCAAGCTTGGTGCGCTCGGTGGCGCCGAGATCAACGAGGCCAAGAAGATCCTCGCCACCGAGGCGACCGCCGTCGTCCATGGCCGCGAAGCGGCGGATGCGGCGGCCGAGACAGCGCGCCTCACCTTCGAGGAAGGTGTTCACGCCGACGATCTGCCAACCGTCGAAGTCCCAAGGACCGACCTCGAAGCCGGCGTCGGCGTCCTCACCGCCTTCGTCCAGGCGGGACTATGCGCCTCCAATGGCGACGCCCGCCGCTCGGCGCAGGGCGGCGGCCTCAAGGTCAACGACCGCGCGGTCACCGACCCGAAGGAAATGCTGACGCTGCAGAGCCTCAACGACGACGGCGTCATCAAGCTGTCGCTTGGCAAGAAGAAGCACGTGCTGCTGAAGCCGGTCTGACTTGGCCGGCGCATTCAATGCGATTGCAGCGGCCCGCCCTCGGCGGGCCGTCTTCATTTCAGCTCGAACAGGCGACGAAAAATCCCCGGGGCGATGGCCGAAAGCGGATTGACCGACAGTGAAGGCGCGTCAATCGGTCCGTTGAGGCGATAAGAAACGCCGAGCAGGCCGGAGCGACCGCCGCCGGCAAAAATCGTCTGCCCGAGCACCGGGATGGCTGCCAGCACGCTGTCGAGCTGGCTGGCCGGCAGGTAGCTGCCGGCGAGGCGCAACGCGTTCTTGGAGAAATCGACGTCGCCGGCCATGGTGAGACCGGCCGTCTCGGTGCGGATGAAACCCTCACCGATCGACAGCATGCCGTTGCCGAACTTCACGTCGAAGATCAGCCGACCGATGTCGGCCGTCGACAGACCCTCTGTCGGGCCATTGCGCGAGGCGGTGGAGAGCTGCGCCAAGGCCGGCTCCTCCACCACCTTCCAGCGGCTGCCGTCGATGCTGGCCGACAGGATGCCGTTGTCGTCGATAACGCCGGCCAGCGTCGCGCGTCCGCCATAGACACGCCGATAGACGCCAAGGAAGCGCAGAAGACGCCCGACCTCGCCGGCCTCCACCTTGAGATCCCGCCCTCTCGTGCTCGGTTGCAGCGTCGCTGATGCCGAGCCACCGCCCGACGTTTGCACCGTCAGCGACAGATTATCGAGCCTGCCCCCTGAGATCGCCGCCGAGAGATTGAGCCCATCGAGTTGCTCTCCCCCTTCACCGGACACGTTGGCGATGGCGACGGAGAGATTCACCGACATGTCGCTGGAAATGCCGGTCCCGGTCGTCCGGCGCAAAAGACCGCCGACCAGCGAGCGGGCGTCGAGCCGGGAACCGTTGATGGCGACCTTGAGGCCACCATCGCCCGTGGAGGCCTTAAGGGAGAGACGATCGGTGGTGGAGAAATTGAACTTCGTGAGGTTGGCTCCGACGAAGCTGCCATTTCCGTCGAGGTTAACTTGGCCCTCGATTTCGGCCGCACCCGCCTTCAGCGCAAGGTTGGTGATGGTGGTACCGCTGGGCCGGGTCGACATGTCGAAGGTCAGTGTGCCTGGCTTGCCGGCCGGTTTGCGAAAACCGACCAGCGGCAGGTTGATGTCCGCCTTGGCGAGGTTGACCGAGACGCGGCGCGACTCTCCGGTATCGGTCATTTCCACCGAAACGACGCCCGCGAGCATATTGCCGAGATCGAGCCCGTAACCCTTGGCAGCAGCGGCGTCGAGATCGAGCTTCACCACCGATTTCGCCTCGCCCTCGCCGGAGAGAGGCCGCGTCAGGAAAACATCGGCCTGAGCACCGTCGATCAGCGCCTTGCCGCTGACATGCGCCGCACCGTCACTGAGATCGATGGAAAGATTGCCGTGCGTGATCGCTCGGCCGTTGATGGGCATGCCGGGATCGAAGCCGGCAAGATCGATCCGGCCATTATAGACGACGTCGCTGTCGGCTATATCGTCAGCGAGCGGCAAGTGGATCGTGAGATCGGCTTTCAGCTCGCCGGCGACGTCGGCTGGATCGGGTGAAAAATCCGCCGCCTCGGCGAATTGCAGGCGGTTCCAGAGGGCAATGCCGGACGCCGCCGAACCGGACAGGCGCAGCGCCACCTCGCCGTCCGGAACTTTGGCGTCGATGACCGGCACCACGAAAGTAGACGGCCCGATATCGAGGCGACGCCCGTCCCCGAGATCGACCCAGCCACTGTCGACCGTGATCTCGAAGCGATTGCCGGAAAGCTTGCCGCGCCCGACCGCGTCGCGGATCAAAGGCGCGTCGTCGAACGGCGTAAAGACGCCCTCGGAGAAATCGAAGGCGATGGTCGCCTCGGGGGCCGTGCTGCCGCCGGCCAACTGGTCACCACGGATGGAGAGGTCCACGGTGGCGTTGGAGATCAGGCCCGAGTGGATACTCTTGCCAACCCAGTCGCGAACCTCGGGTACAACCGTCGTCGGCCAAAGCACCTTCAGGGCGGCAACCGGCAGCCGTGGAGATACGCCCGACAGAACGGCGAAGGAGCGGCCGTCCCGGTGCGACGCCCGTACCGCCGCAGTGAAGCTGATGCCGGCTCCCTCGACATGCATGTCGTCCATGACGAGCAGCGCAGCGGCGGAGTCGTAGCTGCCGGCGATCCGCCCCTCGGTCGTACGAATCCCACTCAGCACGTCCTGGCCCTCGACCTCGACATCGAAGGTCCAGAGCGGACTGGCACGGCTGGCCGGCACCACTTCGCCGTGAGCGAGCAGATATCCGTTGTTGAGCACGATCGGCGATGGATTGAAGGCGATCGCCCGCTTCTCAGGATCCCAGCTGAAGTCAAGACGCACGGGGCCTGCCAGCGCATCCAGCTCGGTGTCGCCAAACCGCAGCGACGGGCCGAGTGTGACCTGCCAGCCGGCGGCGGTGATTCCCTTCTGAGGATCGACGGTAACGGCACCGGTCAGCCCAACCGTGCCCGACAAATTGAGATCGTCGCGGCCCGCCACCGAAGCGATGTCGGCAAGATCGAAGCCTCGCGTCTCACCCTTGACGACGATCGGGGCGCCCGGTGCGGGCAACTCGGCGGTGAGCCGCACGGAAACGGCGCCGTTTGCTCCAAGGCCGATTGCCTGTGCTTCGATAACGCGGCCATCCCGAATTCCACCGGTTACGGACACGTCGGACACGACATCGCGCCGGGCCTTTCCCGGTCGTTCGATGACATAGCCGAACGAGCGGATTTCGAAGAAACGCAGGCCGTTTTCCTCGACCGCCTGCCGCACCGCCAAAACCACGCGGTCGAGCGGTGGCAATTTTGTTTCCGGCCCGACGTCGCTGATCAGGACATGGTCCAGGACCACACCGTCGATCGGAACGACGTTGGCGGTCGGCGCAGGCCAGCGAGCTGCGATCCGCATCTCGTTGATCGACACCACAAGATCGTTCGGCCGCTCGAGCCGGGCGTCCCGGATGACGAGTTCAGGATTGAGGTCGTCGGCAATTTCTATACCGGCAAGTCCAACGGTTACGGTGGCGCCGTCTGCCTCCGCCGTCATGATCGTCTCGATCCGGCTGGCCAGGAATGGCAGAAAAAGCGGTCCCTGCAACAGGCGCCAGGTGAGAATCGCCCCAGCGACGCCAATCGCGACGAACAAAATCGCCGCAAACCGGAGGGCACGTTTCCACCAGCGCGTTCGGCCGTTCGGCTTTTTTACGTCAATGCCGGTCCCCGCTATGTCAGCGTCCTCCTCGGTTGAACATGGCCAGCGCTGCGCCGGACCGAAACCATCTGCGACTGTGGCGGTAGACTTGCCTCTCCTCCGGCAGCCGGCTACCAATCGGAAACTACGTAGCGATCACGCGCCGACACGAACGGGAATATCCCACCATGGTCGATTCCTTCCTCTGCCGCCTCGAAAGCCGTAGCCTCGTTGAAGTCGCGGGTCCAGAGGCCTCGGATTTTCTCGACCGCATGATTACCCAGAAAACCGAGGCCGCCGACGGACGAACCGCCGCCTTAGGCGCGCTCTTGACCCCCCAGGGCAAGATCATCTCGGATTTTCTTGTTGTCCGGCAGGAAAATGGCGGATTTCTGCTCGACGCCCCGGCCGCGGGCGCTCCCGAGCTCAGCAAGCGCCTGACGATGTTCAAGCTCCGCGCCGACGTGACGATCGGGGCGTCGCCGCTCGTCGTCTACGCCGGCATCGGCACGCCGCCGGCGGCTGGTCTGATTGCCGTCGATCCGCGCCACCCCGACCTTGGCTGGCGCCTTTATGCAACCGAGGGATCCGTCGCCACCACCGCTGACGAGACGACTTGGCAGCAACATCGCGTTTCGCTCGGCATTCCCGAGGCGGGGATCGACCTGCCGCTTCTCGACGCTTTTCCACATGACCTTGCTATGGACAGCCTGCACGGCATCGACTTCGACAAGGGATGCTATGTCGGCCAGGAGGTGGTGAGCCGCATGCGCTATCGCGGCACCGCCCGCCGTCGACCGGTCGTGCTTTCAGCCGAGGCGGATCTGCCGCTTGCCGGCACCGAAATCCTAATCGGCGGCCGCGTCGCCGGTCATCTCGGCTCGGCGAGCGGCCGGCGCGGCATCGCCATTTTAAGGCTCGATCGTGTGTGCGATGCGTTAACGTCGGGCGAGGCCATCACGGTGGACGGTCTGCCGGTTTCGGTTGCGCTTCCCGCCTGGGCCGACTACGGCTG
Organism: Pseudomonadota bacterium; assembly: GCA_018262505.1. Classification (GTDB taxonomy): domain Bacteria; phylum Pseudomonadota; class Alphaproteobacteria; order Rhizobiales; family Pleomorphomonadaceae; genus Pleomorphomonas. Next base: position 23 of record JAGSYV010000195.1, on the reverse strand, counting down.
GCCGGATATATCCAAAACGGACG
>JAGSYV010000082.1 GCA_018262505.1 Pseudomonadota bacterium | reverse complement strand
GATCTTGGACACCTTCCGGCCGATTTCGTTGAGCGGCAGAACGTCCGAACACATTCCGGTATGGGCGGCGGCGCCGGGCATGCCCCAGACCACCGACGTTTCCTCATCCTGCGCGATGGCGCTGCCGCCGATCTCGCCGATCCGGCGCACACCTTCGGCGCCGTCGGAGCCCATGCCGGTCAGCACGACGGCCAGCGTCGCCGTGCCGTAGATTTCAGCCACCGACTTGAACAGCGGGTCGACGGCCGGCTTGCAGAAATTGACGGGCGGCGCATCGCTCAGCTTGACGACGACGTCATTGCCGTTCTTGACCAGCAGCATGTGCTTGCCGCCGGGTGCCACGTAGATGTGGCCGGGCTGGATCACCTCGCCGTCGCGGCCTTCGGCGGCAGGACGGCCGGCGGCCTTGGTAATGTGCTCGGCGAGAATGGCGGTGAAGGTCGGCGGCATATGCTGGGTCAGCACCACCGGAACCATGCCGATGGCCGAGCCGATCTCGCCAAACAGCGTGTTGAGCGCCTGTGGGCCGCCGGTCGATGAGCCAATGGTCAGGATGCGTGGCCGCACCGAGGAATAGGAGCGAATGGTAAAGGTTCCGGGTCGGGACGCGCGGAGCGCGCTTTGGGCGGGCGGGCTGCCGGGGGCGCCCGGGGACCGCGGTATCGGACGGGCGGTGGGAGCCAGGCCGGGCAGGCCGCGCTTCCTGGCGCGCAGGCCGAGGTTGGTGACTTTCTCGATGAGTTCGCGGCGGAATTCGGCTGACGTGGTGACGCCGGAATTGGATTCGGGCTTGGGCACGTAGTCGGCGGCGCCGAGCGACAACGCCTTCAGCGAAATCTCGGCATTGCGGCGGGTCAGCGTCGACGCGACGACGACGACGAGGTTCCGCTTTTTCTCGATGAGGAGCGGCAGGGCGGTGAGACCGTCCATGTCCGGCATCTCGATATCGAGGATGACGACATCGGGGTTGGATCTCAAAACGTCGTCCACCGCGAGGCGGCCGTTGCGGTGGCTGGCGACCACGGCGAGGTTGGGGTCCTCGTCGAGCCAACGGCCGAGCAGGCCACGGATGACCACGGAATCGTCGACGACCATCACGCGGATAGGGTCGGTGACAGCTCCGGAAGATGAAGGCGCGCGCGCGATGGCCGACATTGAATCGGTCTCCAGTTTCGCATCGATCTTTGAACCGTCAGAGAAGTCCGACTTCCTGGAACTTGGCTTCGACAATTTCCCGATCAAAGGGCTTCATGATGTATTCGTTCGCGCCGGCACGGATCGCACGAGCGATATGGCCTACGTCGTTCTCGGTGGTGCAGAACACCACCTTCGGCGTGTCACCTCCGTCCAGCTTTCTGAGCTGGGCGAGGAATTCGAGGCCATCCATGACTGGCATGTTCCAGTCGAGCAAAATGGCGTCAGGCATGGTTTCCTGGCATTTCTCGAGCGCCTGCTGGCCATCTTCGGCTTCGAGAATAGTGAATGACAGATCCTCGAGGATGCGCCGGGCCACCTTGCGGATGACGCTCGAGTCGTCGACCACGAGACAGGTCTTCATTGTTTTTCTCCTCACGGCGGTGACGCCGGCTATCTTGAGTCGTCAGGCGGCCAGATCGCCATGCATGCGGCCGAGCACACGTTCGACGTCGAGGATGACCATCAGCTGTCCTGACAGGCGATGGACGCCGCCGGAGATTTCCGCCCAGCGAGCGTCGAGGTTGGCCGGGTTGGCTTCGCGGCCGGCGGCGTCGAGGTTGAGGACTTCGCCGACCTCGTCGATGATGAGGCCGTAGGACTCCCCACGATACTCGATGCCGACGGCCATGATGCCGTGGTTGCCCTCGCGCTGGGGCAGACCGAGACGGCGGCGCATGTTGATCGCCGTGACGATGCGACCGCGCAGGTTGAGCACGCCGGCCACTTCCGGCGCCGACAACGGCACGCGCGTCATGCTTTCGGGCACGAAGACGTCATGCACCTTGTGGATCGGCAGGCCGAACAGCTGACCGCCGATGAACACGGTCACATATTGGGTCGAGCCGGAGTGGCTGTCATTGGCGGCGGCGCCGGGGGTATGGCTGGTGGCGGTCATGCTGCAATCCCATAGTCAGCGCTGGTGATTTCCTTCAGGGCGGCGATCAGGCCCGGACGGTCGAACTTGGCGACATACTCGTCAAAGCCCGCTTGGCGGCCGCGTTCGATCGAAGCCGGCGTGCACAGAGCCGACAGCGCGATGATCGGCGTCTGCCGGAAGCGGGCGTCGCGACGCAGCATCTCGGCGAACTCGAAGCCATTGACCACCGGCATCTCGATATCGGAGACGATGACGTCGAAGGCGGCACCCTCGCCGAGCTGGCGCATGGCCTCGGTGGCCGAGGCGCAGACCGTCACGTCGAAGCCGGCGGCTTTCATCACCGGACCCAGCATGTTGCGGAAGAAGGCGCTGTCGTCGATGAACAGCAGCTTGCGCGTCAGAGAGGCCGACGAGATTTCCTTGCGCTTGAACCAGTCCTCGAAGGCAAGCGGCAGATAATGGCCGATGTCGAGGATCTCCGTGGCCTTGCCCTTGATCACCGCCGAGCCGAGCACGCCCGGCACATCGGAGCCGACTTGGATGTTGAGCGCTTCCTCGACGATGTCGACGATCTCGTCGACGACGAGGCCCATCGAACGGCCGGAGTCGGAGAACACCAGCATCGGCTGGGTGCCTTCCTCGCGACGGCGGACGTCGCAGTTCGGGTAGACCAGCGGCATCAGCGAGCCGCGGTACTGCACGAGATCGCGGCCGTTGGAATGCTCGATCTTCTCGATCTCGAATTCCTCGAGGCGGGTGACCAGCGACAGCGGCACCGCCTTCGGCTCGGGCGAACCGGCGCGGAACAGCAGCATGGAGATCTTGGCGTCGTTTTCCACGCCACGGGCGCCATCGGTGTCGGCATGGCTTTCGAGCGTGTCGGAGGTGACGGCCGTGCTGATGGCACTGGCGACGCCATTCGGATCGACGATCATGATCACCGAGCCATCGCCGAGGATGGTGTTGCCGGAGAACATGGTGATGTGGCGCAGCATCTTCGACATCGGCTTGACGACGATTTCTTCCGTGTGGAAGACGCCGTCGACCACCAGGCCGAAGGTGACGTTGCCGACCTGCATGACGACGATGAAGCCCTCGTCCTCGCTCTTGCCGGTCGAAACCTCCACCTTGAGGAGGCCGGCCAGCGGCACCAGCGGCAACAGCTTGTTGCGCAGGCGGAGGACCGGGGTGTCCTTGATGCGCTCGATGCGATGCTCGGAGTTGTTCTGCACGCGCACCAGCTCAACGACGCTGAGCTGTGGAATGGCGAAACGGTCGCCGCAGCTCTCGACGATCAGCGTCGAGACGATGGCCAGCGTCAGCGGGATCTTGATGGTGAAGGTGGTGCCCTTGCCCTGCACCGACTTCAGATCGACGGTGCCGCCGATGGTCTCGATGTTGGTGCGGACGACATCCATGCCGACGCCGCGGCCGGACACCGAGGTCACCTTGGCGGCGGTCGAGAAACCGGGGGCGAAGATATACTTGAAGATCTGGCCTTCGCTCATCTTCTCGAGCTCGGCCTCGCTGGCAAGACCGTTCTCGACGATCTTCTGCTTGATGCGGTCGATGTTGAGGCCGCGGCCGTCGTCGGCGATCTCGATGATGATGTGGCCGCCCTCGTGATAGGCGGCGAGGCGGATGGTGCCCTTCTCGATCTTGCCGGCCTTGCGGCGATCGTCGGGACGCTCGAGGCCATGGTCGGCCGAGTTGCGCACCATGTGGGTGAGCGGGTCCTTGATCAGCTCCAGCACCTGCCGGTCGAGTTCGGTGTCGGCGCCGATCATGTCGAGTTCGATCTGCTTGCCGAGTTCCTGGGCAAGGTCGCGGACGATACGCGGCAGCTTCTGCCAGGCGTTGCCGATCGGCTGCATGCGCGTCTTCATGACGCCTTCCTGCAGCTCGGCGGTGACGTTGGAAAGGCGCTGAAGCGGCACCTTGAATTCGCTGTCCTCATGACGGCGGACGATCTCAAGCAGCTGGTTGCGGGTCAGCACCAGCTCGGAGACCATGGTCATCAGGTGTTCGAGCGTCTCGACGTTGACGCGGATCGATTGGCTCGACACGGAGCCCTTCTCGCTCTTGGCCTCGGCTTCGGCCTCACCCTCTTCGGCGGATGCCTTGGTCTTCTCCGGCTTGCCGTCCGGGTTTGCCTGCTTCATGCGCGCCTCGATCTCGGCGGCGACACGGGCAAAGTCGATGCCGACCGGCGCTGGCGCTTCATCGGCCGGTGCCTCGGCGGCGGGGATTTCAATTTCGACGGCGGTCTCGCGGAAGGCGCGCTCGAGTTCGTCGAGCGACACCTCGCCGGGGCGGAGTTCGCGTTCGAGAACCTGGGCCACCAGCGTGCCGGCGGTTTCCTTGTGGTTTTTCTTCGGGGCTTCCTTGCGGGGCGTGGCCTCGGCCATCGCCATGGCCTCAAGCACCGCGATCAGGTCGCGGTCGTCGCCCTTGGGCTCCTCGCCCTCGTTGGCCTCCAACTCGGCCAGAATGCCCTTGATGCGGTCGATGGTCTGCAGGACGAGGCTGACCGCCTCCTCGGTGACGGCGGCGCCTTCACGGAATTTGCCCATCAGCGTCTCGGCGGCGTGCGCCAGCGCTTCGAGGCGCGGCAGGCCGAGGAAGCCACAGGTTCCCTTGATGGTATGGACGAGGCGGAAAATGTTATCGAGAATGCGGGCGTTGTTCGGCTCTTGCTCGAACTTCACCAATTCCACGTCTACGGTATCGAGCGACTCGTTTGTCTCGGTGAGGAATTCACGCAAAAGGTCGTCCATACTTCACCCCCAGGGAAGGCAGAACCGGAAGCGCCGCGTTCCGAAATGGCGTTCGCTCTACCAGTCGCTTTAGGGTGAAGTGTCCCGTCAAACTGTTAATATTGATTGAAGTCTCGACCTCAAACGTGCGTTTGCCGCAAACATGTCGAGGCTCATCGACAGTTGCCACAGGGCACGATCCTCATGGATCGCCACTACCATCAGTAATTGTGGAAGCGGTTAACGTTTTATTCAGCTCGCTCGCCCTGAAAGGCGTCGTCGGCTGCTTTCGCCTCGAAGATCACGGTGTCGCCGTCCTTGGAGATTTCGATGGCGAGGCCGGCGGCGCGGGCGAGTGCACCGGCGTAATAGGGCTGGATGGCGTGGGCGTCGACATGGTCGCCGAGATCACCGGCCAGCAGTTCGACGATGCGGGGCGGAATGCGCGAGGCAGCCCCGGTGGCTTCGATGCGCTGGGTCGGGAAGGGCAGGTCACCCTCGACGCGCACCACCACTCGGCCACCGCGCGGAATGGCCTGCAACGAGATGAGCAGCAGGTTCAGCAGCAGCTTCACCTGGTTCTTGGGCAGCAGGCGGCGGGTTGCCTGCCAATCGATATCGGCCTTTTCGCTTTCCATGTAGCGCTTGGCCACCGTCTCGGCGTCGCCCAGGTCGACCTCCGCGCCAACTGATCCGGCGGCGCCGAAAGCGAGGCGGGCGAACTGCAGCTTGGAGGAGGCGGTGCGGGCGCTCTTGCGGATGAGGTCGAAGGCAAAGGCCTTCATTTCCTCGTTGTTTTCCTCGTCGAGCACCTCGAGGCCGTTGGTGATGGCGCCGACCGGCGAGATGATGTCATGGCAGACGCGCGAGCAGAGCAGCGAGGCGAAATCCAGGGCTTCCAGCTTGGCCAGGTCGGACATGATCGGTTCCATTGGTTCAGGGCCGACGGGCAGAGCCCACCGACGAATCGGACGGTTGTTTGGGTTCATGGATAACGCCCGCCGCCACGGCTCACAAGCGCGGCAAGGCGGCATGCGGTGACGAAATGGCCAGAAGGGAGGTCAAAGCGGCCGACTGTGAGGAGAGTGCTCCAATATCCAGACGAGAACGGCCCTTGGAACCAGACTCTCGCCGCCCAAGTCACCGACCGACCAGTCGATGGCGGTTTGCCCAGGAGGTGATGGCCTCGGCGATGGCCAGCGGCTGATCTTCCGGGCAGATGTGCGCGGCCGGGCCGCAGGCCTCGACGTCGAGAGCGGCGATGTTGGCTTGCGCCCAGTCGATCATCTTCGGCCCGATCATCAGGGTTCCCTCGGGGCCATCGAAGGTCAGCAGCAGTTTGGGGATCGACGGCGAGGACGCCAGCCAGGAGTCGTAGTTTTCGATCCGTTCGACCGTGTCGGCCGGCTCTCCCTCGATGGGCATTTCCCTCGGCCAGGCCAAGAGAGGGCGCCGGCTTTCGCGGGTCAGATAGGGCTGGCGGTAGACGTCGTGGTCCTCGGGTGCCAGGCCGGAGCGGACGGTCAGCTTGAGCGCCTGCTCGATGAAGAAATTCTCGTCGAGCACCTTGGCTTCGCCGCTGCCGGGAGCCCGCAGGGTTTCGTATCTCGTCCGGTGCGGCCCCGGAAAGTCGTCCCATGTCATCGGCCGCAGGATGGTCTCCATCAGTACCAGACCCCGGACGCGGTCGGGATGGCGCGCCGCCCAATCCATGGCCAGCGCCCCGCCCCAGTCGTGGCCGACCAGCACGACGCTGTCGAGCGCCAGCGCGTCGAACCAGGCATCGATATAGCGGGCATGATCGGCGAAGCGATAGGCGCTGTCGGGCTTGCCGGACTGCCCCATGCCGATCAGGTCGGGTGCAAGGCTGCGGACGGGCAGGTCGACGTTGGCAATGACGGTCCGCCAGAGATGCGACGAAGTGGGATTGCCGTGCAGGAACACGAACGGCTCCCCGGCACCGACCTCGCGATGGAACATGGTGGAATCAAGAATGGGCAATGAAGGCATGGCTTTATCCCCTCGCACGAATTAGTAAGGTACCTGTCAATGTGGACAACTGGTCAGCTGCCTGACTATATATGCCAATTAGTCAGGTGCCTGTCAATATATCGGAGGCTCCATGCCATTTCCCCCATCTCTGGGCGTTCTGTTGCGGCTCGCCCACCAGCATTTCTCGAGCGCGGTCGACGAGGCGCTCGGCGAGGCGGGCTTTGGCGATATTCGCCCGCACCACGCCAACGTCTTCACCTTCGTGCCGCCCGAGGGCATTCAGATGTCGGAGCTGACGCTGAAGGCGGGCGTTCGCAAGCAGTCGATGGCGCAGGCGTTGGAGGAACTGGAAAAGCTCGGCTACATCGAGCGAAGGCCACACCCGAGCGACAAGCGGGCGCGCCTTATCTTCCTCACGGCGCGCGGGAAAAAGATCCGCCCGCTTGCCATGGCCGCCGGCCAGCAGGTCGAGGAGGAATGGCGACGCCTGCTCGGCGAGGGCGACCTTGAGGCCTTGCGGGCAGCGCTGCAAAGGCTGCTCGACGCCTTGCCGGACGATGGCCGGCGGGCGTGACGGGCGGGCCCGCCGCGACGATTTACCCGCCGATGCGGAGGCCGGTCGTTCGGGCCGCTTTCGGGTCGTCGCAAATATGCAGACGGACTTCGACGAGCTTGGTGCCTTCGAAGCGGAACTGCTCGGCGATGAAGATGGTGCCGTCCGAATGGGCGAGCCCGGCGCGAACCGTCGCGAAGACCATGTCGCCATCGCCGTAGACGCCGAGAAGCTCGAAGCGGCTGAAATCATAGAAGTCCCGGACCTGCGGATAGAACTTTTGAAACTGCTCGAGGCCCACGTAAGTGCCGCCGAACGGCAGGCATGCCGGCTCGTGCATCACCAGAGTCCGATCGAAGCGATCCGGATAGTTTTCAAGCCGTCTCTTGCTGCCCAACATGTCCTTGATGAAGGCTTTGTTTTCTTCGGTGATCGTCATGTTGACCTCTCCTGGGGATGAGGGACATCGAAAACAGGTCTACCCCGGCTATCGACATCTGGCGGAGTGTCGGGACGAGTCAGCCCGATTGCAGCGTCGCGGCGCGGTAATGCTCGGCGATCTCGTCGCTCGTTGTCAGCCACACCCCGTCATGGGAGGCGATGTAGTCGAGCGCCTTGTCGAGATACTTCGCCCGGAAAGCCTGGCCGGTGACGAAGGGATGCAGCGCCAGCGCCATCACGCGCCCGGAGGTCTCGCTGTCGGCGTAGAGCTGATCGAACTGATCGACGACGGTGCGATAGAAGGCCTCGCCGGTCAGTCCCTTGGCGCCGAACAGGCCGAGGTCATTGAGTTCGACCGAATAGGGCACCGAGATCAATCCCGGCAGGTTGAGGGCGAAAGGCTGATCGTCGGCCGTCCAGTCGAGAATGTAGGAATAGCCGAGTTCCTTCAGGATATTCGGCGTCTCGAAGGTCTCGGAAAGGCCTGGCCCCATCCAGCCCGTCGGGCGTTGGCCCGTCGTCGCGGCGATCGTTTCGGTGATCTCGCTCAGCAAGCGCCGCTCATCGTCGGGGGCCATGCCGGTTTGCAACATGGAATTCGTCTTGCCGTGCGCAAGCCAAGCCCAGTGCCGCTCACGACCGGCGGCGACGATCTCGGGATAATGCGTTGCCGCGTCGGCGTTGAGAAGGGCGGACGGACGGATGCCGTGTCGGTCGAAGGATTCGATCATGCGCCAGATGCCGACGCGCGGACCATAGTCGCGCCACCCGTGGTTCAACGGATCCGGCGTCAGGTTGGCCGTGCCTTCCCAAATGCTCGTGGAGGGCTTGCCCAGTTCGAAATATTCGATGTTGAGGCCGACGTAGAAGGCAATCCGTGCGCCCTTCGGCCAGCTGATCTTGGGCCGGGAAGCGATGGGCGAGTAAGCGTAGAGCGTATTTTCCATCTTGAGCTCCAAATCTGGCGAACCGGCCGGGAGCGCTATCGCTCGTCGGTTCCTGCTTCCGATGAGCCAAAGATGGCGAGTTGCGACATTTCGGACAATTGAGCTACATTTCCCATCAATTCGGACAAAAGTTCTAAAATCAGGAGGCCAGCTTGGACAAGATCGGGGCGATGACGGCCTTTGTTCTGGCGGCGGATGCCAGGAGCTTTACCGTGGCGGGGCGGCAGCTCGGCCTCTCGTCATCGGCGGTGGGCAAGTCGATCGGCCGTCTTGAGGCGCGGCTCGGAGTCAGCTTGTTTCACCGCTCGACGCGGACGGTCACACTGACCGAGGAAGGCGCCATGTTCCTGGAACGATGCCGCCGCATCCAGGCCGAGATCGAGGCGGCTGAGCTGGAGTTGGCTGAGACGCGCGGCGCCCCCGGCGGCACGCTTCGCGTCAGTCTGCCGATCGTCAACGCCTTCATGGTGCCGATGCTGAACGGCTTCATGCAGGCCTACCCCAATGTCCAGCTCGATCTCGATTTCCGCGACGATCTCGTCGACATCATCGAGGAGGGCTTCGATGCGGTCATCCGGGCCGGCAACGTCTCCGACTCGCGGCTGATGAGCCGCGCTCTCGGCGAGTTTCATCTCAAGCTGGTGGCTTCGCCCGACTATCTGTCGCGCGCCGGCACGCCCCGGCTACCCGACGATCTTTCGCACCACGCCTGCCTGCTGCACAGGTTTGCGACCAGCCGCAAGTTCGAGCGTTGGCCGCTGGTACGAAACGGCGAGGATCTTGATCTGGCGCTTCGTCCGACTGCTGCTGCCAACACCATCGAGCCGCTGCTCTTGATGGCCGAGCAGGGGCTTGGAATCGCCTGCCTGCCGGATGTGCTCGTGAAGGAGCAACTGGTGAGTGGTCGCCTCAGGACAGTGCTTGACGACCACGTGGCGCACGCCGGCGTCATGCGTCTTCTCTGGCCGGCCAGCCGCTACCAATCGCCAAGACTGCGGGTCTTCATCGATTTCGCGTCGAAGCAGCTGTTTGCCGAGAGAAGAGATTCGCTGTCCGGCTGATTGCCCACTCCTTTTGGCGAGACATCAGTAGGCCAGCCGCTTCAGCACCTCCGGCCAGTTGGCTGCTGCGGCGGCGATCATCGCCTCGGGATCGGCGAGAAAGGCCTGCCGCTCGTCTTCGGAGGCGAAGAGATAGAGGCGGTTGCGATGGATGGCGAACAGGGCCGGGTTGCCGGGCTGAGCGACGCCACGGATGATTGCCGCCATGGAATACCCGCCGAAGCCGGGAATATAGGCGGCCGGCGCGGCGCGGAAGGCGGCGGCGTTGGCTTCGGTGGCAAAATGCCAGTAGGTGTCGCCGTAGACTTCCTCATAATCGGCAAGGCCGGGAACGGCGGCGCCACCGACGAAATAAGCCACCGGATCGTAGCCGCCGAGCGACAGTCCGGTGTAGGGATCGAACACTATCCTTTCGTCTAGCGCGTTTACCGGCTGGCAAGGGATGAGGAAAAACAGCGACAAGACAATGGCGCGGGCGATAAAACTCACCCAATCTTGCCGTCGTGATGTCTGATTCGTCTGTATGATCATGATGTCACCGGCCGACCCTCCCGTTCATCTTGCCTGGATGGGGTGTCGGCGAGGTTAATGTTCTGATGGTCTCGCACCTTGCCGTTTCGGCGGGCGGTGCCTGGGACGTGGAGGATTGCCGATGTCGCGTCTGTCGGTGCTGAAAGCGCTGCCCTTTCTTCTGCTTGCCCTCTTGGCCGGGGCACCCGTCGCCGCCGCCCAGCAGGCCAGGCAGACCTATTCGTCATCGGAACTGGTGGATACCGGTCACAAGTTCTTCGGTGAAATGTCGAGCGGCCTTGCCTCGGCGATCGAGCGGGCGGCGTCGAGCTATGGCGAGCCCAACGGCTATATCTTGGGACAGGAGGGCTCGGGCGCCCTGTTCGGCGGCCTGCGCTACGGCGAGGGAACGCTCTATACGCGCAACGCCGGAACCGCGCGGGTCTATTGGCAGGGGCCGACCTTCGGGATCGATTTCGGCGGCGATGGCGCCCGCACCATGATCCTCGTCTACAATCTGCCCTCGGTGCCGTCGATCTACCAGCGCTTTGGCGGCGTCAATGGTTCGGCCTACCTGGTTGGTGGCTTCGGCATCACGGCGCTACGCCTGGGCGACATCACATTGGTGCCGGTGCGCACCGGCGTCGGCGCCCGTCTCGGCGTCAATGTCGGCTATCTGAAGTTCACGCCGCAGGCAACCTGGAACCCATTCTGATGTTTCCTGCGGTTGGCGGGCCGGTTCTTGCTAGTTTTTTCGTCATCCTCCGGACGGGAACCTCTGTCCGCCCTTGACCGTTTCCTTCTCAATGCGCGACAAATGGTCGTTGGTGGATGGATCTGCCACGGGATGGCATGACGTGATCGAGACGGTGCTGATCTTTCTGGCGGGCGTGCTGACGGCGGGGCTTTTTGCCCTGCTGTTGATGCCGGCGATCAATTCGCGCGCCGTTCGTCTTTACCAGCGCCGGCTGGATCAGCAGTTGCCGCGCTCCGTCGCCGAGATGGCAGCTGCCAAGGACGCGATCCGGGCCGAGATGGCGGCCCGCATGGCCCGCATCGAGATCGAGCTCGACACGGCTCGGCGGGCGGTGGCCGCCGCCGAACTCAAAAGCTCCAGGGATCGCCAGCTGGCCCGGGCGCTTGAGGCGGAAAAGATCGACTTCGAGGCGGCGATCGCTGAGTACGAAAAGCGTCTTGAGGAAGCCCATTCGATCGCTCGCTATGCCCATGAGGCGGTGGCGCGCGTCGACGCCGAGCGGCGCGATCTTCAGCGGCAGGTCAAAATTCGGTCGATGGAAGCCGAGGAAAGCCGCGACGAGGCGGAGTCGTTGGCCGCCGACATGAAGATGGCGCTGGTCGAGGCCGAGGCGCGCATCGCCGTGTTGTCCGAGACCATCGCCGATCTGACCCATACGCCACCGCTGATCCATCCGCCGGGCATGACCTCGTCGGCGTTCTCCCCACCCATGGCGCCGGTCATTCACGTGGATTTCGGCGCGAAGACCGAACGGCAGGCGGATAAGCCGGCCGCCAAGGGTGTCGATCTCGATGAGGACGCCCGGATCGATGATCTTGCTCACCGGCTGAAGCTGTTGCGCGCCCGCAACGCCGTCGCCCGCCAGCGCATCGAATCGGCGCTCGCCAAGGGAACCGAGCCGTCGGGCGACGCCCCGCAATCCGGCTCCTCCTGAGAGACCGTCCGTCGTCTTTGTCCTGATATCCAACGGGATGAGCTGAGCCGCTTTACCCGGTGCGGTGCCGTGCCGGCCTGAAACGCGCCATCAGCCCCCCCATCGGTCCGAATGTCACGGAGAGGGCGTAGAGGACGCCGGCGGCGACGATGATCGCCGGTCCCGACGGCAGGTTGGCGGCAAACGAGGCGGTGAGGCCGATCACCGAGGCCACGACGGCCAGGAACATGGCCAGCGCCGTCATGGTGCCGAGCCGCCTCGTCCAGAAGCGGGCGCTGGCCGCCGGCAGCATCATCAGGCCGACCGACAACAGCGTCCCGAGCGCCTGAAAGCCGGCGATCAGGTTCAACACCATCACCAGCATGAAGGCGACGTGGATGACGGCGCCGCGCCCGCCGACCGCCTTGAGGAAGCCGGGATCGATGCATTCCATGACCAGCGGCCGCCACAGGATGGCGAAGGCGACGACGGTGATCGAGGCGACAATGCCGATGAACACCAAGGCGGTATCGTCGATGGCCAGCACCGAGCCGAACAAGAGGTGCATGACGTCGACCGCCGATCCGCGTGCCGAGATGAGGATGACGCCGAGCGCCAGCGACACCAGGTAGAGCGTGGCGAGCGAGGTGTCTTCCTTGAGCGGCGTCAGGCGGGTAACGGCGCTGGCCATCAGCGCGATGGCGAGACCGGCGACGAGGCCGCCCGCGGTCATGGCCCAGAGGTTGAGGCCGGCGAGCAGATAGCCGGCGGCGACGCCCGGCAGAATGGCGTGGGCCATGGCATCGCCCGTCAGCGACAGGCGACGGAGCATCAGGAACACGCCGATGGGCGCGGCGGCCACCGACAGCACCAGACAGCCGGCGAGCGCCCGGCGCATGAAGGCAAAGTCCGTGAAGACGGACAGCAGATCGGGAAACGTCATCGGGCGGGCTCGGCCTCGCAATAGGGGGCGGCTTCGTCCCAGGCTTCGATGTAGTGGCGGGCGGCGGCGAGATGCTCCGCCGTCAGCACGGAGTCGGTGCTGCCCTCGGCGACCACCCGGCGGGCAAGCAGCAGCGTTCGCGGAAAGCTGCGGCGTACCAAGTCGAGATCGTGCAGGACGGCGACCACCGTGCGCCCCTCGGCGTTCCAGCCGGTCACGATGTCCATCAGGTCGCCGACGGTGCGGTCGTCGACGGCGGTGAACGGTTCGTCCAGCAGGATCAGCGGCGCGTCCTGCAGGGCAAGGCGGGCAAACAGCACCCGCTGCAGCTGGCCGCCGGACAAGGTGTCGAGCGGCCGCTGTTCGAAGCCGATCAGGCCGACGCCGGCCAGCGCCCGCGCCACGTCCTCGTCGTCGTCGCGACGGAAACCGCCAAAGGCGCCGCGTCGGCGCCACAGCCCCATGGCGACGAAGTCGAACACCGGCAGCGGAAAGTTGCGGTCGATTTCGGCAAGCTGCGGCAGATAGGCGATCTCGGTCCGCCGGCAGCCGCTGATCCAGACGTCGCCCTCGATCGGTCGGATGTGACCGATGGCCGCTTTCAGGAGGGTGGATTTGCCGGCGCCGTTGGGGCCGACGACGGCCGTCATGCTACCGGCTGGAAAACTTGCGGAAACATGATGCAGCGCCGGATGGCGATCATAGCCGATGGTGGCGTTCAGGAAGGCGAGCGCCGCGCCGCCGGTTGGCTGGGTATTGGTCTTGAAGTCCATCACCACAGCACCCAACCGATCAGCATCCAAATGGCGCCGACGAGGCAGGCCGCGCCAATGAGGCGGAAGCCGAGACCGAAGCGCAGGACCGATGGCCGGATGACGACGAAGGCCGGCCGACCGGCGTCGGCTAGGGGGGAAGGCAGGGGGCGAGGCGGATTTTGCAGCATGGCGGCCCCTGGTTTGGCGACGCGGTTGAGACAGGGTATAACTGTTATGATATAACGTTTTTGCGGTCAACCATCCGCTTTTAGGGCCGTTTCGCGGTACTTTTTAATTTGTCGAGATCGGAGGCGATCAAATCTTATTTACCGCGTAAGATCATCCAGATACATTCCAGTATGTAAATGTAATTAGGGCTGCGTCTGGGAAACAATTTTCATTGCTGTCGCGGTTTACGGAAACTTTCGAAAAGACTTGAACGACCGTGTGCTATTCGCGTCATGTGCGAAGCGCATGCTTGAAATCTCTGGTGTTGTTGTTTAGTAGGATAAAAACGTAACCCGATTCTCTCAAGGTCGAAGCAAGTGGTCAGCAGCACCCTCCTTTCCTCCGTTCGGCAAAATGCAGGGGAGGCAGCCATGGCGGCCCAACCCGATATCATGAA
>JAGSYV010000081.1 GCA_018262505.1 Pseudomonadota bacterium | reverse complement strand
GTCAGCGACGTCTTGCCGTGGTCAACGTGACCGATCGTGCCGATGTTGCAGTGCGGCTTCGTCCGCGAAAACTTTTCCTTGGCCATCGCTTCGTCTCTCTCGAAAGGTTTGTGGGGCCTTTTCGTGCGCTGCCCCCGAACCGGGGCGGCCGGTCGGCGGCTCGAATAGTGCCTTTTAACGCAAGGTTCAAGCCCTGATTAGCGCCGCTCCCCCCGCAAAGAGCAATCAGCGCCAAGGCTGTGCCATATGGACCGCTTTCCTTGAAAATTCAAGGTCGCCACAGGGCTAAGGCAAGCCGCCTTCGGCGTCCCGCGCGTCGCCGCCTGTCGGATTACGCAAGGCCACCCGCTTGCAGAGGGAAATTGCGACTTGTTTCTTGTCGCCTCGCATCGCCTGGCCGGCGGAATGATTAGGCACGTACCCCAGGGCGCGTCACCTCGGAAAACAAAATCCAGATAAAAGCCGTCATCTTTCGCGACGACCCGCAACATAACATTATAGTAGTATACTACTTCTCAAGTAGGGACGCTCTAAAGTTATCATATACTTAATCCGTATATCCCGACTCCGAGAAATTTGAAACAATCACAAACAATCAGACCGAGCACCCCTCCCCCGGGCAGAAAATAACCAATTCTTAATTGCCGGCGTTTAGTTCGGACTAGAAAGAGAGCTTCAGCTTAATACGGAACGCGAGCGCTAATTGTCATTTCGGAAAGCCTCGATGAATCGACCGTTCTCTCTTTTTCTGTCCCGCGTCGTTGCTTCCTTGCTGGCAATGGCGCTTGCACTTTCCGCGATAGGACTATTTCTGATCTGGGCGGCAGGGTCGGTCGATCGCGAAGACATCCGCAGACAGGGCGAGATCGCCAGCTACGCGTTGAAAGAAATTCGCAGCAACCTGTCCCATAACCAGGAAAGCTCCACCTTCTGGGATGAAGCCGTTGAGAGAACGGCCACGAGCGGCAATGAAGAATGGATTGACAACAATCTCGGAAGCTGGATGCAGACATTCTTCGGCGTCGATGAAGCCTATGTTCTGGATGGGCAGGACCGGCCGATCTATGCCTTTGCCGAGGGCCAGATAAAGCCGCCCGTCTTCTTCGAAGAACGCCGCAAGCTGTTGCTGCCCTATCTGCAGACCCTCCGATCCAAACTTGCGACCGGAGAAGCGCCGGCCGAGGCCAGTCATGAGCAATCGGTGGGCGTCAGCGACTACATCTATATCGCGGGCCGCCCCGCGGTCGTCAGCGTGAAGCCCATTGTCTCCGACTCCGGGAGACTGAAGCAGCCCGTCGCGACGATTCATATCCACGTCGCCGTCCAGTATCTTGAAGGCGAGGCCATCCGCAAGGTTGGGCAGGCGCACGTTCTGCAAGACTTGAAATACGTTCCGGCCAGCGCGCGTCAGCCTGATGCAGCATCAGTGGCATTGACCGGCGACCCCAGCGGCGCGGCCGTGGAATTCGAGTGGACACCCTATCAGCCCGGGCGACGCCTTCTAGCCTCCCTCTCGCCAATTCTGGCGCTGGTCGGATCGACGCTCATGGTCGGCGCCCTGCTGATCTCGTCGGCCGCCTATCGACGCAAGCTGGATCGGATCAAGAACAACGAGCACATCCAGTATCTCGCGTCGCACGACCCTCTGACGGGGCTGCCCAATCGATCGGCATATGAGAAGGCGGCCGATGACCTGGTCGATCAGTTCGCCCTTCACCAACAGTCCGATCCTCTGGCGTTTCTGTTCATGGACCTCGACCGGTTCAAGCAGGTCAACGACATCCTGGGGCACCAGATCGGCGATGCCGTGCTCGTCGAATTTGCCCGTCGCGCGGCCGGAATCCTCCCTGCCGATGCTCCGATCTTTCGGGTGGGCGGAGATGAATTCGCGGTTCTGGTCCCCAACCGGACAAAGCGCGAAGTCGAGGATCTGTGCAGCCGAATTATCGACAGTCTCGCCGAGCCGATGGAGTTCGACGGCCGCCGAGCCTTCGTCGGCGTCTCCATAGGCGTGTCGATGGCCCCGCACCACGGAACCGATCGACCGGAGTTGAACCGGAAGGCCGATGTGGCTCTCTATCACGCCAAGTTGGCCGGCCGCCGTCGCTTCTCGATTTTTGGCAGCCAGATGGACGATGCCATCCAGAACAGGGCCGCCATCGAGGCGGATCTCCGCGAGGCCCTGCGGATCAAGGCGGGACTCTCCGTCGTCTATCAGCCGAAATTTGCCAGCGAGGGCGACAGGGTTCTGGGAGCCGAGGCGCTCGTCCGCTGGCAACACCCCGAACGAGGAGCGATTTCGCCGGCGATCTTCATTCCCATCGCCGAGGAAGCGAGCCTGATCGGCGAGTTGGGCTTATGGGTTCTGGAGACCGCGTGCCGAGAGGCTATCGCCTGGCCGGTGAATCATCTCGCCGTCAATGTCTCTCCGATCCAGTTGCGCGTCGCAGGATTTGCCGAAGCGGTGTTTGCCACACTGCGGAAAACCGGTTTTCCGGCAAACCGCCTCGAACTGGAAATAACGGAGACGGACTTCGCGGATTCCGAAGAGGTCGGGCTGCGGAACATAAGGACCCTGAGTTCGGCGGGGATCTCGATCGCCATCGATGATTTTGGCACCGGGTCCTCGACCTTCGAACGGCTGAGGGACATCAGCTTCGACCGCATCAAGATCGATCGAAGCTTTGTGAAGAACATCGCCGAGTCCGAGGGCGACGCCGAGATTGTCCGGGCGATGATTTCGATGGCGCATGCCAAGGGGCTCAAGACGACCGCCGAGGGGATCGAAACCCCTGAACAGAGAAACGTTCTTCGGGCTTTCGGCTGCGACGAACTCCAAGGTTTTCTGATGGGAAAACCCATGCCGCCCGATCAGCTATCACAAATTCTCAGAACGGCCGCGGCCATTGCCGTTTAGGGACCGTTTTCCGCGTTGGAACCTGTCGCCCGCCGCGATCAGCATCAACGCCAGTCCATTGCCGAGCCAAGGACCGTCTTCCCGCCGCGCTCTCGATGCCGGCGAGACGGTTATCTTGCGCGTTCACCGGAATCTCCTTTGAACGTGATCGCGTTGGCCATTTACTCGTGACCTAGGTAATATACCTATCTGAACGCAACATATTGGCGGTTCAGGAACGGCACGATGGCTGATGCGTTTATATCCAGGCAACAAACGACCTCCCTTTCCATTGGCGTCGCGGAAACGAATTGAGCCTCCCGAACAGCCTGCTTTCCAGCAATCAACGCGCCCCAACGCCCCTTTGGGCCTGAACTCCAGACGCCCGAAGCCCGCGACGGCTTCACGGAGAAAGACACATGCAGATCGGAATGATGGGACTGGGCCGGATGGGCTACAACATGGCGCTGCGGCTCATGGCGGGTGGTCACGAAGTTGTGGCCTACGACCTGAACCGTGACAGCGTCGCCGCCATCGAGGCAGACGGCGCCGTCGCTGCCACTTCGGTCGAGGACTTCATAGCCCGCCTGAAGCCGCCGCGCGCTATCTGGCTGATGCTGCCGGCCGCCGTCACGGAGAGCACGGTCCGCGACCTTTCGCCACGCCTTTCGCCCGATGACGTTATCGTCGACGGCGGCAACTCCAACTATCGCAACGCCGTCGATCTCGCCGGCGAGCTGGCCACGGCGGGGATTCACTTTCTCGACGTCGGCACTTCGGGCGGCGTGTGGGGCAAGGAACGCGGCTATTGCCTGATGATCGGCGGCGACGCCGGCGCCGTGGCCCGGCTCGATCCGATCTTCGCGACTCTGGCGCCCGGCGGCGACCCGTCGTTCGGCACGGCCGAGCGCGGCTACCTCCACTGTGGTCCGGCCGGTGCCGGGCACTTCGTCAAGATGATCCACAACGGCATCGAATACGGCATGATGGCCGCCTATGCCGAAGGGTTGAACGTGCTGAAGTCGGCCAATGCCGGCGCCGTGGCGCGCCAGGCCGACGCCGAGACCAGCCCGCTCGACGAGCCGCAGTATTACCGCTTCGACTTCGACATCGCCGCCGTCACCGAGGTGTGGCGACACGCCAGCGTCATCAGTTCGTGGTTGCTCGATCTGACCGCCTCGGCCTTGGCTGCCGATCCCAACCTCGCCTCCTACCAGGGCAATGTCGCCGATTCCGGCGAGGGGCGCTGGACGCTCAAGGCCGCCATCGACACCTCCGTGCCGGTGCCGGTGCTGTCGTCGGCGCTGTTCGGCCGCTTTACCTCGCGCGGCAACGATGAATTCGCCAACAAGGTGCTTTCGGCGATGCGCCAGGCCTTCGGCGGCCATATCGAGAAGAAGGAGGGCCACTGACATGCCCAGAGCCATCAAGGAAGCCCGCAACGGACGCTCGGATGCCCTCGTCATCTTCGGCGCCACCGGCGACCTCGCCCGCAAGATGATCTATCCGTCGCTGTACCAGATGGTGCGGCGCGGCAACTTCAACGAACCCATCGTCGGCGTTGCCCGCGATAGCTGGAGCGTTGAAAAGCTGCTGGAGCGCGCCCGCGAGAGTATCGCGGCCAGTTGCGGCGCGATCGACGAACCCACCTTCGCCAAATTCGCAAGCCTGATGCGCTTCGTTCCCGGCGACTATCAGGACCCGACGACCTTCACCCGGCTCGGTGAGGCGCTGTCCGACCGGCGGCGCGTGCTTCACTACCTCGCCATCCCGCCGTCGATGTTCGCTTCGGTGACCGCCGGCCTCAAGCAGGCCAACCTGTCGGCCGGTGCCAGACTGATGGTGGAGAAGCCGTTCGGCCGCGATTTGCAATCGGCCCAGGAGCTCAACCGCGTCCTGCATGTCGTCTTCAAGGAGGACGACCTGTTCCGCATCGATCACTACCTCGGCAAGGAGGCGATCCAGAACCTCCTGTACTTCCGCTTCGCCAACTCCTTCCTGGAGCCGCTGTGGAACCGCAACTACATCGACAGCGTCCAGATCACCATGGCCGAGAATTTCGGCGTCGAGGGACGTGGGCGCTTCTATGAAGAGGTCGGCGCGCTGCGGGACGTGGTGCAGAACCATCTGGTCAACGTGCTGCTGCTGCTCGCCATGGAGCCGCCGGTCAACGCCCTGTCGGACGATCTGATCGACGAGAAGGTGCAGGTGCTGAAGGCCACGCGCCCGCTCGAAGAGCGCGACGTCGTCAGAGGCCAGTTCGAAGGCTACCGAAACGAGCCAGGCGTTGCCGCCAACTCCCGCGTCGAGACCTTCGCGGCGGTGCGCCTGTTCATCGACACATGGCGCTGGCAGGGCGTGCCGTTCTACATTCGCGCCGGCAAGAACCTGCCGGTGCGCGCCACCGAAGTGGTGGTCCGCTTCAAGCGGCCGCCGCTTGAGGTATTCGACCCGATCCGCCCCGGCGAAGCCAACTACATGCGCTTCCGCCTGGGACCCGAGGTGTCCATCGGCATCGGCGCGCGGCGCAAGGCCAACGGCGGCAACATGATCGGCGAAGCGCTGGAGCTGACCGCCGTCAGCGACAGCATGGACAACATGCTGCCCTACGAGAGGTTGATCGGCGATGCCATGAACGGCCGACGCCAGCTCTTCACGCGCGAGGACATGGCGGAACTGGCCTGGCAGATCGTCCAGCCCGTTCTCGATGCGCCCAGCGCGCCGGCTTTCTACAAGCCGGGGACCTGGGGACCACGTGAAGCCATGGCCGGCTTCGAGCCCGCCGGTGGCTGGGTTGACCCAAAGGGATGATCGGATAACGCCCGGCGGCCGAGAGCCGTCGGGCATCCTCAGTGCCGTTCCCAAAAACCGGCCTCAGGCCCGCTCGACCCGGTTCCGGCCGTTCGCCTTGGCGCGATAGAGGGCCGCGTCGACGCGCCGGAAGAAAGCACTCGCGTCCTCACCGGCGGCAATCTCGCCAACGCCGATACTGACGGCAAGGCCATCCGTGATCGGCCGCGCGTCGGCAACCAGACGCCGGATATCGCCTGCCAGCGTCGAGGCGAAATCGAGGGACGTGTCAGGCAGCAGGACCGTGAACTCCTCGCCGCCCCAGCGGGCGACGCAATCGGTCTTGCGCGCCTGAAGCTGCAAGATGTCGGCAACCTTGCGAAGGATGTCATCGCCGACGTCATGACCGAAACGGTCATTCAGCTGTTTGAAGTGGTCGATATCCAGGACCATGAGGCAATAGGGGCGACCAAGAGCGGAATGACGCTCGGCGGAGATTTGCAGAACCTGTTCGAAGTCGCGCCGGTTCCTGAGCCCGGTCAGCGAATCCGTGAGGGCGGCCTCCTCCAGGCGCTCCTCCAGACGCTTTCGATCGGTGATATCGAGAAGCACGCCCGTGAACGCGACTTCGCCGCTCGGCTGCAGACGCGTCTTGGCCCGCCCCAGGAGCCACTTTTTGCCTTCTCGGGTTCTTATCTGGAATTCCCGTTCCCAGGGCTGAAGCCACCGGCCCGATTTCTTGAGGCTGCGCAGCAAGCCAATCCAGCCGGCGCGCGGGAGAAAAGGCGACAGAACCGCCAATGACGTCAGATCGGCATCCTTCGACGCCCCGAGAAAACCCGTGGCCGCGGCATTGAAGTAGGTGGCCCTGAAGCGTCCGCTTGGCGTCATCATGGCCTGGAAGACGACGCCGGGGATCGAATTGATCAAATCGGCAACCTGATCCTCCCGCTCGCGTTCCTTGGTCAGGTCGGTGAAACTCAAGACCGCGCCTTGCACCCCATCGCCGACGCGGATTGGGCTGGCGACGAGCCGAACCGGAAATGGCGTGCCGTCCGCCCGGCGCATGGTGCATTCGAAACCTTGAGCGGTCGAACCGGTCGTGGCCGCCAGAAGAATCCGGTGCGCCTCGCTATGCTCGCCGTTCACGCCAAGAAAGCGATGAACGCCGAGCTTGATAACCTCGCTGTCATGGAGAAGCCCAAAGGCTTTGACGGCCTCCGGGTTGACGAAGGTAAAGGCGCCGGCATTGTCTATGCCACAGACACCGACACTGACGCTCTCAAGCAGCAGGCGATTGAACTGCTCCGCCTCGATGACCTCGGTAATGTCCTGAACGATGCACAGCAGCAATTTGCGATCAATCAAGTGCATCGGGCCGGCATAGACCTGTACGTCTCGAATTGTCCCGTCGGCCAGCCGATGGCGGAAGCGTTGCGGATAATGGCCGCCCGCCCAGGACGAGATCTCACGCATGACGGTCAGGACCGAACGGCCCAACGTGTTGATGTCCCACACATGCAGCTTGCGAAACGCCTCGCGGCTGTAGCCATAGAACTCCAGCGCCTTCTTGTTGGCATCGACGATCGCCCCGTCGTCTTCGGGATCGATCAACACGATGGGGGCGGAATTCGTTCCGAACAGCGTATCGAAAACAATACAACGCATTTCATTTTTGGTTGGGCAGCGCAGGAGCATGCCGCCGCACTCAGGTACGGAACACGCTGAGGCCAGTTCGTCCTCTTCCGCCCAAGCGCGACAAAACTGTTCCATCATCAGACCTCGCGATCGCTGATCGGCAGGCTGCTCGACAACTCGTCAGTCAATTCTGACGTTTATTTACCTACATGAAAAACTTCAAAAGTTCCATAAGTTCTCGACAACTCTCATATTTAGGCAACTCATCGCCCGCGTATTTTGCCTGGCACAGAAAACAACCGCCTCTCGTCGGCCTCGACTTGTCGAGTTGATGGCTCGGAACCAGCGTTCTTCAGGCGGCTTCAATGCGGGCACGCTCGGAAATACATAGAACGCGCGGCGCTACACTACCTCTTGTTGTGGGATTTCAGCATTTGCCCACACCCAACCCTTCCAGGCCCGTTTTGGAACGAGCGATGAAGTGCCAACGCCATGGCGACAAGGCCGGAAACGACAAAGCGCTCGAACCGGTCAGGTGTCGAGCGCTCGACGTCGTTTTTGGTCGGGGACCAGATCGCCTCAGGCCATCACAGACCGAGGGTCCGGTTGAAGTTGCGGCGGCTGAGATTGCGCTCGCGAGCTTCGAGGTCGTAACGGTCGCCGGCTTCGTAGATGTAGGCCAGCTCAACCTCTTCGGCAGTCGGAACGCGGAGGGCCTTGGCAGCACGCTTGAGGGTGGCGAACATTTCGGTTTTCCTTCTTCCAGACCGGAGGTTTCCGGCCTCTTCTCTCTGTTCTCTTGACGCCCTCAATATAGGCCCGGAGCCGCCTGCGACCTAATCGCAAGTTCTGAAAACCACTTTCAGATTCTCTGTCGGCCAGACCCGCTCCTCGCATGCCCGCTGCGATGTCTCTCGGTGCCCCTAGACAGGCCGCCCAGCGCTTTGGCATCACCGACAGCCATTCGGGAAAACACATAGAGATCCATTGCTTTTGTTCAGCTTTCATGCTGACTTCGCACACGAACCAGCTGTTCGGGGGACGGTCGAGGAATGCTCAGATATCTGCTAGGCGCTGCCATTGTCTCAGCGGTCACGCTTCAGGCGCTGCCCGCCGTTGCTAGTGGCTGTGGAGAGACACAGCCGCCATCACTCGAAACAAACATTCCAACCGGCATCCGGTTCACCAATGACACCCATTATACAATGCGCATCTATTGGGCGGACTTCGAAGGGCAACTGAGGGAATACGGACTGGTTCAGCCGGACGAAACGGTCGGCTTCAAGACTTATGTGCATCATCGCTGGTATGCGGAACTCTATACGCCGATCGACTCCGCCTGCGCCGGCCCGATTTCGGCTCCAGACACCGAAACCTGCGACATGCGCTTTGTGTTCAATGAGGATACGGGGGAGATCCTCATGGATGGTGGCTACTGCGATTACTGACAGGGCCAGATGTTCAGAACCGCCCCCTCGGGGAGCGGTGGTTCCATCTGCCTCTGCCCTTGGACGGTTCGCGGAGCCTCGCATAACGACAAAGCGCCCGAACCGGTCAGGTCTCGAGCGCTCGACGTCGTCATTGGCATGCCAGCTGGTTTGCCGTCAGATCCTCAGAGGGCGATGCCACGATTGCGGCTGTTGAGGTCGTAGCGGTCGCCGGCTTCGTTGAGGTAGGCCAGATCGCGCTCAGCCTGGGTGGGAACGCGGAGGAGCTTGGCGGTACGCTTGAGGGTGGCGAACATTTGGGGTTTTCCTTTTGCTGACCGGAGGTTTCCGGCCTCTTTCTCTGTTTCTTTTTGCACCCTCAATATAGGCCCGGCAGCCCTCGCGACCTAATCGCAAGTTCTGAAGGTCACCTTCAGTTTTTCTATAGGTAAAAGCCCGTTAGCAAGCCGGTCTGCTCCTCAAGCGCGCTGCCAGGAGCTGGCAACCGTGGAGACGAGCGATTGCACCGGCGAGGAAACCAAGGGACGATAGGCGATCGCCAGCATCAACGGCGCCGGGCCATCGACAAGCGGCCGCATCGTCAGGGTCGCCGGCATCAGGCGCTCGGCATAATCGGGCATCAGCGAGAACCCATCGGTGGCCATGACCAGCGAAAAGGCCGAGGCAATGTCGGCGGCGACGTGGGTCGGTGACAGGGCCAGGCCTCGCTGCTGCCCCCAGGCGTCGATACCGCCCCGCAGAAACGGCGCGACCCGGCGGTTGACCGAGACATAAGTGTGGCCGACCAAGTCGGAAAAGGTCAGCGTCGATCTTTGCGCCAATGGGTGACTGGCTTGAAGAAATACGCTGATGCGATGGTAATCGATCGGCTCGAAGTGCAAGTCGAGATCCGCTTCCGAGGGACGCGCGAAAGCGAGATCCAGGTTGCCGTCCTTGAGATCCTGAATCAAAGCGGTTGAGGGCGCGCTGGTTACCTCGATATCGACCTGACCGGCAATATCGCGCGCAAGGCGCTGGAACTCGGGCAGGACGAAGGTCTCCAAACCCGGAATAATACCAACGCGGACCATCATCGGGGCGTCTCGGACGATGCTGACGGCATCGTCAAGCTGCTTCAGCACCTGCCGGACATGGCCAAGAAACAGCTTGCCCGGCCGCGTCAGAACGACACCGCGCACCCGGCGATCGAACAGCTCAACGCCCAATTCGCGTTCCAAATCCTTGAGTTGGCGGCTGAGCGACGGCTGCGCCGTGTGCAGGCGCGTTCTGGCGGCGGCGCTGACGCTGCCCTCGTCGGCCACCGCCACGAAATAGCGAAGGTGTCTCAGTTCCATTGCGTACATATCTCCCAGGTATGGGAAATAGGCCTATCAAGTCTTTGTGGAGATGGCAACGCTGGCTCTAGGGTGCGCTCAACCCGCTCTCGCAAGAGGGCACGTTGAAGTCCCAGTCAGCCGGAGGTGCGGTTCGCGAACCGCGGCAACCCCATGAAGCAGAGCCACGAAATCCTGTTCGAGCCGATGAAGATCGGCAGCCTGGAAATCAAGAACCGCTACGTCATGGAGCCGATGGGTCCGGGCGGACTTTGCGATGCCGACGGCACCTACAACTATCGCGGCGTCGAATATTACGTCGAGCGCGCCAAGGGCGGCGCCGGCCTGCTGATGACCGGCGTCACCATGGTGGAGAACGACATCGAGCGCTGCGCCCTGCCCTCGATGCCCTGCCCGACGCTGAACCCGCTCAACTTCGTCAAGACCGGCAAGATCCTGACCGAGCGGGTGCACGCCTACGATGCGCGCATCTTCCTGCAGCTCTCCGCCGGCTTCGGCCGCGTGTCGATGCCGTCCATCGTCGGCCGGACGGCCGTCGCGCCATCGCCGATCCCGCATCGCTGGATCGACGGCGTGACCTGCCGCGAACTGACCATCGAGGAGATCAAGACCTACGTCCGCAAGTTCGCCGACAGCGCCGAGATCGCGCAACGGGCGGGCTTTGACGGCATCGAAATCCATGCCGTCCATGAGGGCTACCTGCTCGACCAGTTCGCCATCTCCATGTTCAACCAGCGCACCGACGAATAC
Source organism: Pseudomonadota bacterium (assembly GCA_018262505.1). Taxonomy (GTDB): domain Bacteria; phylum Pseudomonadota; class Alphaproteobacteria; order Rhizobiales; family Pleomorphomonadaceae; genus Pleomorphomonas. The sequence continues at coordinate 21,854 of JAGSYV010000081.1, read as the reverse complement.
GGCGGCAGCCTGGAGAACCGCCTGCGCTTCGCCGTCGAGATCGTGCAGGCGATCAAGGCGCGCTGCGGCGCCGCCTATCCGGTTTCGCTGCGCTACTCCATCAAGAGCTTCATCAAAGACTGGAAGAGCGGTGGCTTGCCGGGCGAGGAATTCGTCGAGATGGGCCGCGACATTCCCGAGGGCATCGAGGCGGCCAAGCTCCTCGAAGCCGCCGGCTATGACGCCTTCAACGGCGACGTCGGCTCCTACGACAGCTGGTACTGGAGCCATCCGCCGATGTACCAGGCCAAGGGCCTCTACCTGCCCTACAACAGGATCCTGAAAGAGGTGCTGAAGGTGCCGGTGATCACCGCCGGCCGCATGGACAACCCGGATCTCGCGGCGGAGTCCATCGTCTCCGGCCAGACCGATTTCGTCGGCCTTGCTCGCCCGCTGCTGGCCGATCCGCAACTGCCGAACAAGGTGCGGGCCGAGAAGATCGATCGCATTCGTCCCTGCCTCTCCTGCCAGGAAGGTTGCATGGGGCGTCTCGCCAGATATTCCCAGATCTCCTGCGCTGTGAATCCGGCTTGCGGCCGCGAGGCGGAGTATGGCCTCACCGCCGCCCTTGAAAAGAAGTCGGTGATGATCGTCGGCGGTGGCGTCGCCGGCATGGAAGCGGCCCGCGTCGCCACGCTGCGCGGCCATGTCGTCACCCTCTACGAGAAGTCCGGCCGCCTCGGCGGCGTCGTCATCCCCGGCGGCGTGCCCGACTTCAAGGAAGACGATCACGCGCTCATCCACTGGTATGAGCGCGAGCTGCGCGAACTGAAGGTGCCGGTGGTGTTCAACACCGAAGTGACCGAGGAGACCGTTCGGCTTGCCAAGCCCGACGTGCTGATCGTCGCCACTGGCTCGCAGCCGAAAATGCTGAAGATCGGCGACGCCCAGAACGTCTACACAGCCGAGGATGTGCTGAATGGCGTCAAGCCGGCCGGAGACAGCACCATCGTCATCGGTGCCGGCCTCGTCGGCTGCGAGACGGCGCTATGGCTGCATGACCAGGGCAAGAAGGTGACCATCGTCGAGCTGGCGCCGAAGATCCTGGCGCTGGCCGGCCCGCTCTGCCACGCCAACCACGACATGCTGCACGACCTGCTGATCTTCAAGAAGATCGATATCCTGACGTCGAGCTACGTGGCCGAGGCCGTCAGGGACGGCTTCAAGGTGAAGAGTGGCGACAAGGAGACCATCGTGCCGGCCGACAGCGCCATCGTCGCCATCGGCTACCGCTCGGAGCGCAGCCTCTACGACAAGGTGCGCAACCTGGTGCCGGAGGTCTACAGCTTCGGCGACGCCCGCCAGGTCTCCAACATCATGTATGCGATCTGGGATGCCTACGAGGTCGCCCGCTCGATCTGATCCGGATTGTCTGACAACGACATGCCGCGCCGTCCCCTGGGATGGCACGGCTTTTTTGAGATTGAGCTGAGCCGCAGAAACGACAAAGCGCCCGAACCGGTCAGGTGTCGAGCGCTCAACGTCGTGGTCAGATTGTCGGCTTTCCGTAGCGGTCGCCGGCTTCGTTGAGGTAGGCCAGATCGCGCTCAGCCTGGGTGGGAACGCGGAGGAGCTTGGCGGTACGCTTGAGGGTGGCGAACATTTCGGTTTTCCTTTTCCTGACCGGAGGTTTCCGGCCTCTTTCTCTGTTTTCTTTTGCACCCTCAATATAGGCGACAAAGCCCCTGCGACCTAATCGCAAGTTCTGAAGGTCACCTTCAGATTCTCTTTGGATAATGGTTCGTTAGCGGGGGCAGGATGGCCATGATCGCTCATCAGGCCATCCCCTTCAGGCACTGGAACCACTCCTTCGGCAGCGGCCTCCGGTCCTCCAGCGGCACCACCCGCTCCGTCTTTCCGTCCATCAGCCGCCGGTAGCGCCACAGGGCGGCCCGCGCCTTGGACCATTCGTCCACCGCCAGCGCGCGGAGCTGAGGCGGCAACGGCGGGAAGGAGAGGTTCGGCTTGTCGTTGAGGGCGGACACCTCGCCCTTGATCCAGCGCTTGGCGGCGACCGCAACAGTCCAGGCCGGCACGTCCTCGAGGGCGGTCTCGTAGGCCTCCCTGCGGACCTTCGCGACGGCTGCGTCGATGTTGGCCGCAGGGAACACCGTAAGGAGTTTGGCGACCTGCGCCAGCGCCACGACCGCGTCGGGCTTGGCTTCGGCAAGCGGCGCAACCTCATCCACCAAATGCGACAAGATCGATCGTTCGGCCGGGGTAAGCGCCCGGCTCAAGGTCGGGGTCCGGCTGGCCGCCTCCTCGGGTCGCAAGGTGCTCTCCAATTCGGTCAGCGAAAGCGGCAAGGATAGTATCGTGGGGCGAAGCTGCGGCAGGACGGGGAGTGCTGCGGGACGTGTGGGACTGCTGGACAGGGTTCGGCTCCGGTGCGGGTTTCAGGCGGGTGTCGCGGGCTTGGTAGACGGCTTCGGTGAAGTAGCTCCAGGAACGGATGCTCGACGGTCTGGCCCGGCTGCATCGGGCCTGGATGGTCGGGAGGATATCGGCCTTGAGGTCGCAGCCGTTGCGGATCCAGTTCATCGGATCGGAAAGGACGAGCAGCCCCGGCGCCGAGGCGGGTTTGGCCAGTGCCCTCCCCCCGGCGTCGGTCAGCTCACGAGCCAGCGTTTCGCCATCCAGCTCCGAGATCGGCATCGAGACGGACTGAGTTTCCGAGCCCAGGTTCGAAACCGTGTCGCGCGCCTCGTCCGGTGTAGTCTGGGGGGATATAGGGGGGTGTTTGGGGGTGTGGGGGAAAGAGGGGGGACGGGGGGCGTCGCGCGACTGTCCGGTGACCGTCGCGTGACCGTCACGCTTCCTGTCACGTTCCCTCTCACGCTGCTGGCGCTTGCGCTCGGTCGCCCTGGCGCGACGCTCTGCCTCGACAGCCTGCCCTTCCTCGACCGCACGAACGGCGATGACGATGGCATCGATCGGGGCGCCAGTGGCGGCCAGTTCTTCGATGAGGCGGGCGATGCTCATCGATCGCCCTCGATTGGCCAAGTCCGCATGTCCGCCTCCCGTTTTGAGAAGGAATTTACCCAACATCACAAGGGCATAGGCGCGCTTGCGGTGTGGTCTATTCATACGGGATGAGGGGTTTTGTGCTCAAACGGGAGGCGTTGCCACTTGAGAACCGTGATAGTAAGGCGTATTTATATACGCATTGGGAGCATGCTCGGTGGAAACCAACAGCAGGGATATCATCAAGCGTCTTGAGAAAGACGGCTTCGAATTGGTGAAGGTCACCGGCTCCCATCACAAGTTCAGGAAAGGCGACAAGATCGTCACCGTTCCTCATCCCAAGAAGGACCTGCCTCTCGGCACGGTCCGAAACATCTACAAACAAGCCGGATGGGCCCCTCATGCGCTACTATATCGGCGTTGTGCATAAGGACGCGGACAGCGCCTTTGGCATTCACTTCCCCGACGTTCCCGGCTGCTTCTCGGCTGCCGATGAGATGGACGATCTCCTGAGCAATGCCAGCGAAGCGCTTTCGCTGCATCTTGAGGGGGAGTCCCTGCCCGAAGCGCGTCCGCTGGAAGCGGTCCGTGAGGACGAGGAGGTCAAAAAGGATCTGGCAGCAGGCGCCTTTTTACTGGCCGTCCCGCTGATCAGCCTGACCGGCCGGACGACAAAGGCGAACATCACCATGGACGCCGGCCTACTGGCCGCCATCGACCAGATCGCCAAGGCGCGTGGCCTGACGCGCTCGGCCTTTCTCGCCGATCTGGCCCGACGGGAAATCGAAGGAAACCGCGCCTCGGCCGCCTGACAAGACGGCATCTTCGATCATCCCTCTCGCGGACAACCCGCCGGATGACCGCTTGGCTCGCCGGCATCGGTTGGCCACCCTATGCCGACAGAGTTCTGTCGATGCGAAGAGAGTAATGAATGGAAGAGGCACCGACTTACTAAAGATAAGGCGAAGATAGAGAACAAATATCAGGCAAAGCATAAGGAACGATACCTCTTCTATAGCCAACGCGATGAGGGAATTCGACTCTTGTTCCTAAAGTACAAAGAGCCACCAAGTCAGATTGACGTCGGCGTTCCAGCCCCAAACGTCTCAGTGGTGCGAAAGCTAGTTGCGAAAAATCGAGCGCCAGACAGCGACGCATAACCTTCGACTACCTTGATCCGCCAATGCCAATGCAATAGCAGGCCAAACTGCACCGCCGGAATGCGCCCAGCATAGGAAGGCGAGCCATTGCCGCTCCGACGCTGGCTTGGTTTTCGGTTTGTACGCAACTAGCGGTTTAAACACGTCGAATCGAGCGGCTGCAAACTGCCGTCGCACGGAACGTTGCACGAAATGAGCTAAGTGTTGGAGCGGGTGAAGGGAATCGAACCCTCGTATTCAGCTTGGAAGGCTGCTGCTCTACCATTGAGCTACACCCGCTTCGAAGACGGGATGTTTAGGGAGACGCGGGCGGCTTGTCAACGGCGGAGGGCGGCGGCGAGCGCCGAGATCATCGTGTGAACCACGGCCGGATCGGCGCGGCGGCCGGTGTGGTTGAGGCGGATGAGGCGGTCGGCCCCTGTTCCTACGCCGAGGGAAAAGTCGGGATCGGTGCCCCTCAAACGCTCAAGAAGAAGCGTGGCATCGACATCGGCCGGCACCGCGAAGGCGGTGACGAGATTCGAAGCCTCTCCCTCGCCGGCCCACGGGTTCAGACCGAGCGCCAGGAGGCCATCGCGGGCGGCGGCGGCGGCTTCGCTGTGGCGGTCGATGATGGTCTCGATCCCTTCTGCCTCCACCCGGTCGAGCGCGGCGGCGAGCGCCCAGAGTTCGAGCGGTGCCGGCGTTCCCGGCAGCGCGCCTCGCCCGGCGTCGAGCCAGAGGTGCTTCTGATCGATCAGCGACAGTGTCGAGGTAACAGGAGCATCGGGTCGGCCGATTTCGGTCCAGGCGCGCTGGCTGACAGCGACGGCGGAGATGCCGGCAGGCCCGGCCAACGCCTTCTGTGGCCCTGCCACGACGATATCGGCCCCCAGCGCGTCGGCGGCAAACGGGTGCCCGCCCAGCGAAGCCACCGCATCGACGATGGTCAGCATGTCGCGCTCGCGGGCCAAGCGCAGGATGGCCTCCAGCGGGTTGAGAATCGGCCCGCCGCAGCCAGCGGCCGAACCAGACGCCATAGGGGCTGGTGACGATGTTGATGGCCTTGATGCCCGGCCGGCCGAGGCTGGCCGCCACCGCCTCGAGCGCCACCACCGCTTCCGCCTGCACCAGCAGCACGTCGCCCGACGCGCCGATCAGCCGGGCGAAACGGTCGGCGAGACCGGCGACGCGATCGGCCGGGAACGGCGGTGGATCGAGAAGGGCTTCGGGGTTGAAATCGCTCATGCTGGCAGCTTTCCCTTTAGAGCGCTGTTCGATCTGATTGAATCAGATCAGCGCTCCAAGTGTTTGTTCAATAAGCATCATCTTGCCGATCCTCGCTTCGCTCCGGTCGGATGATGCCAGTGAGGCGCGGCACGGCGCCGATCAGGTGGGCGAGAACGTCCGACGATGGCGCGGCGATGACGGAGGCGGCCGGCCCCTCCTCGACGAGGCGGCCGGCGTCCATCACCGCGATCCGGTGGGAGACGGCGCGCACCACGGCGAGGTCGTGCGAAATGAACAGATAGCCGACGCCGGTCTCCCGCTGCAGGTCGACCAACAGCTCCAGTATACGGCCGCGCACCGAAACGTCGAGCGCCGACACCGCTTCGTCGAGGATGACGAGGCGTGGCCGGACCGAAATCGCGCGGGCGATGGCCACCCGCTGGCGTTGGCCGCCCGAGATATCGTGGATCGAACGTCCGATCAGGCCAGAGGACAAGCCCACGCGGTCGATCAGGCGGGCGACCTCGGCGGCGCGCGCCGCCTTGGGCACCACGGCGTGAATGCGCAGCGCGTCGGCAAGGACGCCGCCCACGGTGGCGCGCGGGTTGAAGGCGGCGAGCGGATCCTGGAACACCATCTGCATGTGCCGCCGGGCGGCGCGCAGACGGCCACCGCCGAGCGCCAGCCAGTCATCGCCCATGAAGGCGATGGCGCCGCTCTCCGGTGCGATGAGACGGGTCAGCACGCGCGCCAGCGTCGACTTGCCGCAGCCGGAGCCGCCGACGAGGCCCAGCGTCTCGCCGGGCGCGATGGCGAGCGACACGCCGTCGAGCGCGGTGATGTGGCGCCTGCCGCTCGTAAAGGTTCGGCGCAAATCGCGGGCGGTAAGCAGGGGTTCGGTCATGGTGCCTCCCCGACGAGAGGCGGCGTTGTGAGATCGATATGGGCGGCGATCAGCGCCGCCGTCTCGGCCGCCTTCGGCGCGGCGATCACGTCGGCAACGGGTCCCAGTTCGACGAGGCGTCCCTCGGCCATGACGGCGACGCGGTCGGCGATGCCGGAGGCCAGCGCCAGATCGTGGGTGACGAAGATAAGCGTCATGTTTTCGGCCCGCACCAGCTCGACCAATAGCTCGACGATGGCCGCCTGCACCACCACGTCCAGCGACGAGGTGACCTCGTCGGCGATCAGCAGGTGCGGCTGGGCGGCGATGGCGGCGGCGATGGCCACGCGCTGCCGCTGGCCGCCGGAGAGTTGATGCGGGAAGGCACGAGCGATACGCTCCGGCTCCGGCAGGCGGACACGCGTGAGAAGGCGGAGGACTTCCGCGTCGGCGGCGCGGCGGCTAAGGCCGAGATGACGGCGCGCGCCTTCCCCCACCTGCTCGCCGATGCTGAGCACCGGGTTGAGGCTCGATCCGGGGTCCTGGAACACATAGCCGATGTCGCGGCCGGCACGCGGCCCGCCCTCGAGGCCGGGCCAGCGGAGGAGACCGGCGACCTCCGTCCGCTCGGGCAGCAGATCGGCGATGGCGCGCGCCAACGTCGACTTGCCGGAGCCGCTTTCGCCGATGATCGCCAGGATTTCGCCCGCTTCGACTTCGAGCGATATGCCGATGAGCGCCGACGCGGCGGCGCGGCGATAGGTGACGGTGAGATCGGCGATGCCGAGAACTGTCGTCATGGCCGCCCTCCCCGGCCCAGCGCTTCGCCGGCCGCCTCGCTGACCAGGTAGACGCCGAGCACCGCGACGACGAGGCCGATGCCGGGGATCACTGACAGAAAGGGCGCGGCGCGCAGTACGTTGCGCCCCTCTGCTATCATCGAGCCCCAGGTGACGACGTTGGGGTCGCCGAGGCCGAGGAAGGACAGCGCCGCTTCGGTGAGGATCGCCGCCGCGACGATCACCGCTGCCAGCGCGAAGACCGGCGGCAGTGCGTTGGGCAGGATTTCCTTGAAGGCGATTTCGATGGGGTGCATGCCGATGACGCGGGCGGCGGCGACATAGTCGCGCTCGCGGATGGACAACACTTCGGCGCGAACGAGGCGGGCCGGCTGCGCCCACGAGGACAGGGCGATGGCGACGATGACGGTGGGGAGCGAGCCGCCGGCCACCGACACGAAGGCCAGCGCCAGCAGAAAGCCGGGCACGATCTGGAAGGCATCGACAACGCGCATCAAGGCTTCGTCGACCAGCCGGCCGGCAAAGCCGGCGATGGTGCCCACCATCGACCCGAGCAGCACCGAGGCGGCGGCCGCCGCCAAACCGACCACCAGCGAGGTGCGGGCGCCGTGCAGCAGGCCGGCCAGCACATCACGGCCGAGCCGGTCGGTGCCGAACGGCAGCGCCGGGTCGGAAAAGGGTGCCAGCAGCGCCGGGCCGGCGATGCTGAGGGGATCGCCCGGCGATATCCACGGGGCAAGCAGCGCGGCGGAGGCGATGACGGACAGCAAGGCGGCGCCGATGGCGCCCGTCGGGCTGGAGAGCAGCCGGCGCAGGAAGCTCATGCCGGGGTCTCCGAAGCGCCGATGCGCGGATCGAGAATGGCATAGAGCAGATCGACCACGAGATTGACGCAGATCACCAGCACCGCCGACGTCAGGATGATGCCGATCAGCAGCGGCGCATCGCGGCCGGCCACCGCCTCCCGGGCCAGCCGCCCGAAGCCGGGAATGGCGAACACGCTCTCGATGACCACCGAGCCGCCCAGCATGCCGGCCGATTGCAGGCCGAGCACGGTGATCAGCGGCAGCAGCGCCGCCCGCGCCACGTGCCGCCAGACGATGCGGCGACGCGTCAGGCCCTTGGCGCGCGCCGCCAGTATGAAGTCCTGCCGCCAGATCTCGGCCATGGCGGTGCGCATCACCCGAAGAAACAGCGCCAGATAGATGAAGCCTAGGGCGGCGACCGGCAGCGCCAGATGGCGGGCGATATCGAAGGCGCGGGCAAGGCCGTGCTTGCCGGAAGCGATGGTCTCGATGCCGGCAATCGGCAGCCACCTGAGCGACACCGAGAAGACCAGCGCCAGCACGAGCCCCAGCCAGAAGCCGGGAATGGCGTAGAGCGTCAGCGCGCCGATGGAGAGCGCCCGATCGCGGAAGGAGCCCGGCCGGCTGCCGGCGACGACGCCGAGCAGCGAACCGAGGCCGAAGGACAACGCCGTGGCCGAGCCCATCAGCATGAGCGTGGTCGGCAGCCGCTCGAAGATGAGATCCTTGACCGGCCGCTCGAAGGCCACCGACCAGCCGAGATCGAGCCGGCCGAGCGCCGCGATATAGAGCAACAGGCGGGAGAGAAGCGACTGGTCGAGCCCATATTGGGCGCGCAAGCCGGCCGCCAGCGCCGCGTCACCGCCACCGGCCGAAAGGAGATAGGCATCAACCGCGTCGCCCGGCGCCGCTTCCAGCAGCAGAAACGTGGCGACCACGACAATCAGCAGCACAGGAATGGCGCTGACGGCCCGCCGCCTGACGAGGATCAGGGCGCGATGCAAGCTTCAAGACTCCCGGCTGCCTGACGGCTTGAAGCCGCAGCATCTGGACTAGCATCCTTGAAAGGCTTCCAACGACCTCAAATCAAGGAAAAATAATCTCTTTGAAGGCTGCAGGGGCGCGGCGGCGTTGCGCGGCCCTCGGCAAGCGGACATCTTGCCCTCCAACATGGGGAGAACAGTTCACCGATGACAGGCGAATACACTGTTAGCGTCGAGATACCCAGCATCGACGATTATTGCCGCCTTCGCCGCGACTCGGGCCTCACGCCACGCAGCCCGTTGGCCGCGGCGGCAGGCCTGCCCAACACCGTCGTGGGCGTGCTGGCGAGACGCGGCGACCATGTCGTCGGCATGGGACGCGTCATCGGCGACGGGCTTTGCTATCAGGTCGTCGATATCGCCGTGGACCCTGATCATCAGGGGCGCGGCCTCGGCAAGGCCATCGTCTCCCGCCTGATGCAGGAACTCAAACAACTCGCCCCGGCGGAGGCCTACGTCAGCCTGATCGCCGATGGTGACGCCAGGCATCTCTATGCCCAATATGGCTTCGAACCCACCGCGCCCGCGTCCATGGGGATGGCGCAGTGGATCGGGCGATAAGCGGAAACCGCAAGGCCTAAGCTTGATCCCCTAAGCTAGCGTTTAGCGCGAACTCTCGACGTCATTTTATCGCGTCCCTTTGTCCGTCAAGGCGAGATCTCTGCAACCTTCTTTTGAAAGATTCCCCTTAGCCGGTCATCAACAGTCGCCAGGTCTGTGACAGGCGTTGCATCCCCGTCGTCAGCCAGAACGAAGCGAATTGACCCATCTTTGCCTTCAAGGATGTCGAGCAGGCGGCCTTTCCTCTCCTGCATGTAGAACACAGCCATTTTTCCTTGATAATCACGAAACGAGACCTGGCCGATTGCGTCGAACATTTCAGCCTTTCCTGCGGAGAGGAATGCTAGGCGGCGGCGAATAGTCTCGAAAGCACGTAGCTCGGCCCCAGTTGTGACAATGCCGGGTTTGTCGCTGGGCTGGACCGTCACCGAAGGCGTCGGCTCTGGGGGCGACTCAGATCGCATGGGTAGAGCCGTCGTTCCCGCTATATCGAGCCGCTTGAGTACGTGAGACGTAAAGACGTCGTTGAATGCCGCCTTCGCGATGTCGCGGTAGCCGTCGACCGCAGTGGATCGCACGTGCTTTATGTCGACTTCTTTTAAGAGAAACCGGGTGAACTCGATGCTCGGGGACAGAAACTGAGCCCCGAGGTAGTCGTAGAATGCGCGGTGAGTGATGCTTCTCCGGGCGTTTTCAGACACCGTTTCCGGGTCGAATTTCGCTTTGGTCAGGGCAAATAAACCCTCTAACGCCGTATCCGAAATTGGAGTCTTTTGAAGGTCGCCGAAATTGATGGTCAGGAAGGGATCGTCATCCATCATATTGGGCTCTTGGCTATCAATGAAGAACTCGTAAAGGATACCGTCCGTCAGGATCCCAAGCTTCACCGTTTTCGACGCATTAAAATAGGCTTTCAGCTGCCCTCTATCGTCCTTCTTTCCATTTCCGAGACACTTACATTCAACCGCGATAACCGGCTTCATGTCCCTCAAGATAGCATAGTCCGCTCTATTCTTGTATTTCTCCGAGAAATCAGATGCGTGTTCTGCAGCGACTTCGGTAGGATCGAGAATATCGTAACCTAGCAGACCGATGAATGGGAGGATCAGGGAAACCTTTGTGGCTTCCTCGTTCTTTACATGCTCCCGAACACGCTGAATCCGCTCCGCGAACGTAGCTAAGGCAGCCCGAAACTCTTCGATTGTTTGTGCCATTTCAACCTCCCCCGAAGTTCGACACTACATTATCGAGCAGGCTTCAACACTACAACCGTGAATACTATGTATTTCGACTATGGAATAATCTGAAAAATCAAGCGTACGTTCGAAGGCCGTACAGCCTTCGCCACAACGCTGCTTTAAACATGATTGTAATGGTGCCGGCGGAGAGGATTGAACTCCCGACCTTCGGTTTACAAAACCGCTGCACTACCGCTGTGCTACGCCGGCGCGGATTTCCGAATAGCCGATGGCACGGTCAGGCGCAACCCTGCCCGTGCATCTGTCAGGCGTCCTATCGTCAGGCGACGGCGATGGCCTTGCGCACCATGTAGAGCGACAGCACGGCGGCGTTGGAGACGTTGAGGCTCTTGATTTCGCCGGGCATGTCGATGCGGGCGAGCACGTCGCAGAGTTCGCGCGTCCGCTGGCGCAGACCCTTGCCCTCGGCACCGAGCACCAGACAGACCGGCGCGGCAAAGCGCGCTTCGTCCAGCGCCTCAGGGGCCTCCGAATCGAGGCCGACCACCGTGAAGCCGGCCGCCTTCATTTCTTCGAGCGTATCGCCGAGGTTGCGGACGGTGGTCACCGGCACCACGTCGAGCGCACCGGAGGCCGATTTGGCCAGCACGCCGGATTCGGCGGCGCTGTGGCGCGTCGTCGTCAGCACTGCATCGACCGAGAAAGCCGTTGCCGACCGCAGGATGGCGCCGACGTTGTGCGGATCGGTCACTTGGTCGAGCGCCAACACGAGGCGGGCGCCAGAGAGGTCCAGCGTGGTCAGCGGCTTGAGCGGCTGGACTTCCAGCGCACACCCCTGGTGAACGGCCTCGGAACCCAGCAGCCGGTCGAGAGAATAGGGAGAAGCCTCCTCGGCGGCGAGCGGCAGCTTGCCCTCGGGAAAGCGCTCGGCCAGACGGGCCTGGGCATTGCGGGTGGCGAGCAGGCGCAGGGCGACGCGGCGGGGATTCTTCAGCGCAAATTCCACGGTGTGCAGGCCGTAGAGCCATAGCGCCTCGCCCGCCTCGCGCTCGCGCTTGGGACGGGGGCGAAACTCGCGCGGCCCGAATTTGCCGGCTGGCCGACCCTGCGGCGGGCCGGAACGTCTGGGAGGGCGCTTGGAAGAGGGAGTATCGTCTGACATGCGGCGCTTATAACCGTGGAGCATGTTTGGCGCCAGTGGCCCGGCTTTTTCTTCGGCCTCATTCCTCAGCGAACCGCCCCGCTCCCCTGCTTCCGCTTCAGCCCCACTCCGTTGTCGACAAAACAATTGGCATGGGGTTGACAGCGCCCGGCATGGTCGCCATAAGAGCGCCCGTTCAGCCAACGCCTTCGGACGTCGGTGGAGCGGGCTGGGAGAATGTCCCGAGTGGCAAAGGGGGCGGACTGTAAATCCGCTGGCTAAGCCTTCGTAGGTTCGAGTCCTACTTCTCCCACCATCCCTTTTTTCCACACATGCCCCCTTAAGCACGGCCCTTGCTGCGGCGAGTGAACTGTTCGACCGACGCGCAAAAGGGCAGAGAATCGCGACCAGACGTCGCGATTTCCGCCTCTTTGTCATTGTCGATGTCGGCCGGCGCGCCGTGGCTACCCAGCCAACGCCTCGAACAAGCGGGCCACCGCCTCCGCCCCAGGATCTGCATGACCGGCGAGCTTTTCGGCGTTGACGTAGGCGGCTCGGCCGGCCTTGGCGACGCTCAGGGTGGCGGTGTGGTCGGCGCCCTTGCGGGCCGCCGCCGCCGCCGCGGCGATACCGTCGTTGAGGGCGGAAAGCGCCGGATAGAGGGCATCGATCATGGTGCGGTCGCCCGGCTTTGCACCGCCAATTTCCTGCATGCGCGCCAGCCCGGCCAAAAGCGCGTCGCGCATGGGCAATCCGCTGGAGGCCGCGTCGCCGGCCGCCGCGAAGAAGATGGCCAGCAGCACGCCCGACGAGCCACCCATGGTCTGGCTGAACTCCAGCCCGATGGCCCTATAGAGCTGCGTATGGTCGGCGAGCGGCAGGTGATCCAGTGCGCCGAGCAATGCCCTTGCCGCGCCGGCCAGGGTGGATCCGGTATCGCCGTCGCCCGACTTGCTGTCCAGCACGTTCAATTCGGCTTCGAGCGAGATCATGATGTTGCAGCACTTCACCAGGAAATCGCGCGTCGCCGGGTGCTGCGAGGGGATCGGCAGGATCGGCCTCAGGCCATCGGGCAATGCCAAGGGAACGGGAGCGCCGACCCGGTGACAGCCAGGCCAGGCCGACATGGCGACGGGGCTGCGCAGCGACGCCTCGTCGTCGGGTGTCAGGGGATAGAGCGACACCGAAACGCCGCGCATATCCAGCGACGTCATCATGGCGGCCGGGCCGACGATGTACTTGATCTTCTTGCCCAGTTCCGAGCGCAGCAGCTCGTAGGCCAGCACCGACATTTCCAGTTCGGAGGCGCCGCCGAGATTGTTGAGTAGGGCGACATACGCGCTGTCGCCAGCCTCAGCCGCCAGCTTGTCAATCATCGCCGCCATCGCCTGCTCGGCGCCGAGAAAGTCGATCTGCTCGACCCCCGGCTCGCCGTGAATGCCCAGGCCCAGTTCGGCCTTGCCCGGGGCAATGCGGCTCTCCTTGGCCGAGCCGGGTACGGTGCAGGTATCGAGCGACATGCCGATCGATCGGGCGCCAGCAATGATCCGCTCGGCGGCGGCGGTGACGGTGGCGAGATCGCAGCCCTTCTCGGCGAGATCACCGGCCACCTTGTGCACGAACAGCGTGCCGGCCAGCCCGCGCGATTGCGGCAGGTTGGGCAGGGCAATGTCGTCGTCGACGATGACCATGTTCACCTTGAGGCCGAAGGCGCGCGCCCGTTCGGCGGCGAGACCGAAGTTCAGCCGGTCGCCGGTGTAGTTCTTGACCACCAGCAGGCAGCCCGCCGGTCCCGTCGCGGCGAGAATTCCGGCAAGCACCGCGTCGACGGATGGCGAGGCGAAGACATCGCCGCAAACGGCCGCCGTCAGCATGCCCGGGCCGACGAAGCCGACATGGGCGGGCTCGTGTCCCGAGCCACCGCCGGAGACGATGGCAACCCGGCTCTTGTCCCAATCGGCCCGCATCACCACGCGGATATGTGGGAAGCCGTCCAGCCTCACCAGCCGCCCTCCCGAGGCCATCACCGCCCCTTCGATCGCCTCGGTGACGATGTTCTCGCGCTTGTTCATGAACTGCGTCATGGTTTCCCCCCCTCAGACGATACGGGTGCCGGCGGCGTCGAAGTAGAACGGCCTCAGCGGTTGAATTTTCACGATGTCCCCTGCCCGTAACGGCGTGTGGGCATCGATGACGGTGGTCAGATCGTGGTTCTTGAAGGCCAGATGCAGGCGGGTCTGGTCGCCGAGATGCTCGACCCGCTTGACCAGGCTGTCCTGCCCCTCGCCTTGCTGAATTTGCTCGGGCCGCATGCCGATGAAGGTTGCACCCGACGGTGCCGGGCCGAACAGATCGGCCGGCAGGATGTTGATATGTGGCTGCCCCAGGCGCCCGGCGGCGTAGATGCTGACCGGCTGCTCGTAGATCTGGCGCGGCGTGCCGAACTGCACAAGCCGGCCGTGGTCGAGCACGCCGACATGGGTGGCCATGGTCATCGCCTCGATCTGGTCGTGGGTGACGTAAAGGAAGGTCGCGCCCAGATTGGCCTGGATGTTCTTGAGCTCGATGCGCAGGTCGGCGCGCAACTTGGCGTCCAGCGAGGAGAGCGGCTCGTCCATCAGGTAGACGTTCGGGCTGCGGACCAGGGCGCGGCCGATGGAGACACGCTGCATTTCGCCGCCGGACAGGGCGGTCGCCTTGTTGTCGAGCTTGTGGGAGATCTGCAGGATCTCGGCGACTTCGCCGACCTTGCGATCGATCTCAGCCTTGGGCGTCCTGAGCAAGGGCGACTTCAGCGGAAACTCCATGTTTTCGCGCACCGTCAGATGCGGATAGAGCGAGTATTGCTGGAACACCATGGCCACATTGCGCTGGGCAGGCGGCAGGCCCCGCATGGAGCTTCCCGCGATGAACACCTCGCCTGCATCGGGCGTGTCCAGCCCCGACACCATGCGCAGCAGCGTGGTCTTTCCAGCGCCGGTCGGCCCCAGCAGCACCACGAAGGCGCCATCGGGAATCGTCAGGGAAACGTCCTCAAGGGCCGTCTGCCGACCGAAGGATTTCGAGACAGTCTGCAAAAGGACTTCAGCCATGGTGCAGCACCCTCTGATTGGCCGTTGAGATCAACGCATGGCCATTGGCCGCGAACAGCGAAATCGAGCGGGCGTCGAACCTGAGCCCCACGCTGTCGCCGACCGTCACCAGCTTGCTGGAGCTGAGGCGCGCCTTGACCTGACCAAGCGGCGTATCGAGCGTGACGATCTGGGTGGTGCCGAGATACTCGGCGGCCATGACGCGCCCGCGATATCCGGCCGCGTCGTCGAGATGGACATGTTCGGGCCGCACGCCCAGGACCAGCCCGCCTTCGTCGCCGCCGATCATCTTGGGGATTTGCACCTCGCTGCCGGCCAGCGTGACCGAGGTCGCGCCATTTCCCACCATGCCCTCGAAGGGCAGCAGGTTCATGGCCGGCGAGCCGATGAAGGTGGCGACGAAGGTGGTGGCCGGCCAGTCGTAGATCTCCTGCGGGCGGCCGAACTGCTCGACAACGCCATGGTTCATCACCACGATCTTGTCGCCCATCTGCATCGCTTCGAGCTGGTCATGCGTCACGTAGACCGTGGTGGCGTGCATGCGGTCATGCAAGGCGCGCAGCTCCTGCGCCATGTGCTCGCGGAACTCGGCATCGAGCGCGCCGAGCGGCTCGTCCATCAGGAAGCAGGCCGGGTCGCGCACCACCGCACGCCCGAGCGCCACGCGCTGCCGGTCGCCGCCGGATAGTCCACCGACCGGCTTGTCCAGCAAGGCGGTGATGCCCAGGATCTCGGCCACCTCTTGGACCTTGGCGCGCACCTGATCCCTCGGCATGCCCTGACTGACCAGCGGATAGGAGATGTTCTTGCGCACGTTCATGTGCGGGTAGAGCGCGAACATCTGGAAGACGAAGGCGATATCGCGCTTGGAGGCCGGCTTCTGGCTGACCTCGGTGCCGTTGATGTAGACCTCGCCGGCCGTCGGCAGCTCCAGCCCGGCGATCATGCGCAGCGTCGTCGTCTTGCCGCAGCCCGACGGGCCGAGAAGCATGAAGAACTCGCCGTCTTCAATGGTGAAGCTGGACGACTGCACCGCGGTGAAGGCGCCAAATTCCTTGCGCAGGTTCTTGATGACGATCTGTGCCATCGCTCACTCCGGAAAATGGCTGACGATGATGAACAGAACCGTTCCCACCAAGGTCACGATGAAGGAATAGCTGAACAAGACCAGCGCGATAGGCTGCATCAGCATGACCACGCCGAGGGCGATCAGAACCGTGGCGACCATCTCCCACGGGCCTCGGCGGAGGCGCAGCAGACCGTTGATGAAGTCGTTCATTTGCGGACCGCTCCGAAGGTGATGCCGCGCAGCAGGTGTTTGCGGAGCAGGATGGTGAAGATCATGATCGGCAACAGGAACAGCGTGGCACCGGCCGCCACGGCGGGCCAGTCCTTGCCGCCCGAGCCGATGATTGTGGGTATGAACGGCGGCGCGGTTTGCGCCGTGCCCGAGGTCAGGAGCACCGCGAAGGCGTATTCGTTCCAGGAAAAGATCAGGCAGAAGATGGCGGTGGAGGCGATGCCGGTGGCCGCCTGCGGCAGCACCACCTTGTAGAAGGCCTGGAAGCGCGTGTAGCCGTCGATCAGCGCCGCTTCTTCGTATTCGATGGGGATTTCGTCGATGAACCCCTTCAACAGCCAGACCGACAGCGACAGGTTCACGGCGGTGTAGAGCAGGATCATGCCGAGGTGGGTGTCGCTCAAGCCGAGTTGCCGGTACATCAGGAAGATCGGGATGGCGACGGCAATGGGCGGCATCATCCGGGTCGACAGGATGAAGAACAAGAGGTCGTCCTTCAGCGGCACCTTGAAGCGGCTGAAGGCATAGGCGGCGATGGTGCCGAGAAACACCGACAGGAAGGTCGAGCCGAAGCCGATGATCACCGAGTTCATGAACCGCTCGCCGTAGCGCGAGGGGCCGTTGATGACCATGTCATACTGTCGCACGATGGCGTCGTACCAGGTGGTCGGCGGGCCCAAGGCGGCGAGATCTTCCGGCGTCACCCGGCTGCGCGAGGTGAACAGGTTGACGTAGCCCTCCAGCGACGGGGTGAAGACCACCTTCGGGGGATAGGCGATGGCGTCGGCCGGCGTCTTGAAGCCGGTGGCGATGATCCAGGCCAGCGGCAGCAAGGTCAGCAGCGCGTAGCCGACAACAAGGACCCCTGCGAACCACTTCTGGCGATTGGACGGCTCGGTGATGGAGTAGCTCATCTGTCTTTCACCTTGTTGAGCGCCTTCACGTAGATCGACGCCAGACCGAAGACCGTGACGAACAGGATCACCGCGTAGGCCGAGGCAAAGCCGGTGCGCCATTTCTCGAAGGCCTCGCGCTTGAGGTCGATCGAGGTGAGAAGGGTCGTGGCGCCGGGGCCGCCGCCGGTGAGCTGCACCACCAGGTCGAACATCTTGAAGTTCTCGATGCCCCGGAACAGCACGGCCAGCATCAGGAAGGGCAGCGCCATGGGCAGCGTGATGGTCCAGAACTGCCGCCACTTGCTGGCGCGATCGCATTCGGCGGCTTCATAGATGCTGGGCGGTATCGACCTGAGACCGGCGAGACAGATCAGCATCACGAAGGGCGTCCACATCCAGGTATCGACAAGGACGATCGTCCAAGGGGCGAGCGAGACATCGCCGATCATCGAGAAGCTGGCAGGGTCGACACCGGAAAAGAACTCTATGAAATAGTTGAACAATCCGATCTGCGGCTGATACAGGAAGGTCCAGAAGTTGCCGACGACCGCCGGTGACAGCATCATCGGCAGCACGATCAGCGTGGTCCACAGATCGTTGCCGCGGAACTTCTTGTTGATGAGATAGGCCAGCGTGAAGCCGATCACCACCTGCAGGACAATGGTCCAAATCAGGAAGTGGGCGGTCGCCTGCAAGGAGGCCCAAGTATCGGGATTGGTCAGGATCTTGCGGTAGTTCTCCAAACCGACGAACTCGACCGGGTTGTTTGGCCGGTTGGTGCGAAAGTTCGTGAGACTCAGGCGGATCGTCCAGATCAGCGGAAAGATGTTCACCGCCAGCAGCAGCAATATGGTCGGCGTCACGAACATCCAGGCGATTGTCCTGTCGGAAACACCCCGGATACGGCGCGCAAGTTTGGGTGGCGTGGCTGACGCGACGCGTTGGACGAGATGATCAGACATGATGGTGCGTTCCTGGAGCGGCGAGCCGCCGGGCGCGGACTCGATCCGGCTCGCTTGAAGCCTGGAGGAATTGCCACCCGCGACCTATGCGAGGCGGGTGGCAATGCAGTCAGTACTTACCTTCTTCCTCGAAGGTGGCGTGCCAATCGGCAACCAGACCGTCGAGGGCCTGCTTGGCGGTGCCGTGGCCGGCCACCACGTAGTCGTGGAACCACTTCTGCGAGGCTTGCATCAATGTCGCGTAGCTGGGTTCCGCCCAGAAGTCCTTCACGATGGCCATGCTGTCGAGGAAGGTCTGGGCATAGGGCTGGCTCTTGGCAAAGCCAGGGTCTTCCACCACGGCACGCAGCGCCGAGTAGCCACCGAGCTTCCACCACTTGGCCTGGACGCTCGGCTGCGCGAACCACTTGATGTAGGTGAGCGCGGCGTCCTTCTTGTCCGAGGCCGCAACCACCGAAATGCCCTGCCCGCCCAACTGGGCGAACTTCTCGCCCTTCGGGCCCGCCGGGTTGGCGAAATAGCCGGTGCGTTCACCGCCCACGTTGGCATCGGTATTGAAGCCCGGCCAGGTGAAGGCGAAGTTCATCTGCATGGCAACCTGACCCGACTTGAAGGCGTCGACGCCCTCGGTCATGTAGCCGTTCGATGAGCCCGGCGGCACGCAGCAATCGTAGAGCGACTTGTAGAACTCCAGCCCCTTGACGGCATCGGCGGAGTTGACGAAGCCTTCCATGTCATAGGGCTTATCGGGGTTTTCGTATTTGAAGCCATAACTATAGAGGACATCCATCACCCCCATGGTGATGCCCTCCGAGCCGCGCTCGGTATAGATCGACGCGCCGTAGACTTTCTTGCCGTCGATGTCGCGGTTCTGGAAGAACTCGGCGACCTGCTTCAGCTCGTCGAAGGTGGCGGGCGCCGCCAGCTCGTGGCCGTATTTCTTCTTGAATTCGGCCTTCAGCTCCGGCCGCGAGAACCAGTCCTTGCGATAGGTCCAGCCGACCACGTCGCCGAAGGCGGGAAGCGCCCAATAGTTCGGCGTGTTCTTGGGCCATTCGGAATAGCCGACCACCGTCGCCGGGATGAAGTCGTCCATCTTGATCTTGTTGGCGTCGAAGAAGTCGTTGAGCTTGATGTACTGGCCGTTTTCTGCGGCGCCGCCGATCCACTGGCTGTCGCCGATCATCAGATCGCAGAGTTTGCCGCCCGAATTCAGCTCGTTCAGCATGCGGTCGGCAAAGCTGGTCCACGGCACGAATTCGAAATGCATCTTGTTGCCCGACTGGGCCTCGTATTCCTTGCTGAGTTCCACCAGCGCCACCGCCAATGGCGATGCTTGCCAATGCGGCAAGAAAGACCCGCTTGAATAACTGTTTCACGCTCATTTGGTTGGTCCTCCCCATAGCAAGCGCAGCAGCCTCCTCGCCACAACACTTACGGGGTTGAACGTACATGAGGTACGTGCCTCATAGCAAGAGAAATTTTAGGTACGTACCTCATACCTGTTGCGCTCGGCGAAAATTTCAATGAAAAGAAGCAAGTGAGCGAAGCGGGAGGTCAGATGCGACCGACAACCAAGGATCTGGCCATTGAGGCGGGGGTCAGTCTCGCGACGGTGGACAGGGTTCTGAACAACAGGCCCGGCGTGCGTCAGGACACCGTCGACAAAGTGAACCAAGCCATTCAAAAGCTTGGGTTCATTCGCAACGTGGTCGCCGCCAATCTGGCGCGCGGAAAGAGCTACCGCTTCCTGTTTTTGCTGCCGCGAACCGGCGACGAGTTTCTTGCCGGCCTGATCGCGCGCATCCACGAGGCCAATCAGAGCTTCGCGGCGGAGATGATCCAGGTGGATGTCATGCACATCCACGAAAGCGATCCGCACCAGATCGCCAAGGTGCTCGGCTCGCCCGACCTGGAGCAGGTGGACGGGATCGCCATCATGGCCCCGGAATCGCCCCAGGTGCGCGATGCCAAGGCGCGCCTGATCGAAAAAGGCATCGACACCGTCAGTTTCATCGCCGGACAGGTCGCCAGCGATCACGACGATTTCGTCGGCATCGACAACCACGCGGCGGGCGCCACGGCGGGGCGGCTGATGGGGCGCTTTCTGGACCGCTCGGCGGGGGCGATCCTGGTCATCGCCGAGACGATGCTCGCCCGCGACAGCCTGGAGCGGCGGCTGGGCTTTGATGAAATCATCAATGCCGATTATCCGCATCTCACGGTGCTGCCGTCCCTGGAAACCTATGGCGATACCGAGCGCACGGCGCGCATCATTCGCAACAGCCTTCTCAGCCATCGCAACATTGCCGGCGTCTACATCGTCAGTTCCGAGGCTCGGGTTCCCCTTGAAGTGGTCACCGAGGTCTTCGCCAAGAACAAGCCGGTGATTATCGCCCATGAGCGCACACCGTTCACGGAGGCTGCCCTGCGCTCGCATCAGGTCGACGCGCTGATCACCCAGGATCCCGGCCATCTGGTGCGCAGCGCCATACGCATCCTGCGCGCCCACCGGGATGGCCGCGAAATACTGGCCTCCCAGGAAAAGATCCGGATCGAGGTCCTGATCGAGGAAAACCTGTAAGCCTCTCAAAACGCTTATGGAGCGCGTTCAGATCGCCGAAGCGCTGTCGAGGCTACCGTAGCTCGCCTTGGCAAGACCCAGCAACGTCTCGCGCGGCAGGTTGCCGACCAACACGCAGCCAAGCGTTTCCGCCTGCCAGGACACTGCCGTGAGCCCACCGCCCGAGCTGAAGCGCATGGCCGTCTCCGCGCCCGCCTTCGGCACGATGTAGAGAGTAACGCGAGAGCCGTCGCGATTTTCGTACATCAGCAGGGCGGCGGCGCTGGTGGCAGCCGGTAGCAGACGGCCGCCGACCAGCGAGAAACCGGCCGACGAGAGATCGGGGATGGCCAGCGTGCGGTCGAGCCGCTTGGAAAGCCATTTGGTGAGATGGGCACCGTCTTGGCCGCTGACTTCCACCGGATGCAGCACTTCCGGCGCATAGAGCGCATGGGCCGCCTCGGCCTCGCTCACCAGCGTCGCTTCGGTGAGGTTGGGCGTGGTGAGACCGCGACCGACCCAGCCGCTCACCCCGCCGAGGACGACCAGCACCAGAGCGGCGGCAATGGCTGTGACGGAGCGCATCATGCGATGCCGGCGTTCGATCACCAGGCGATGCGGCGACAGGCGCGAGGGCACCGCTTCGTCGGCAACGTGGCCATAGAGGGCCCGCAAGGTGGCGGTCTGATCTCTCCAGGCCGCGACGCGTTCGCTTTCGGCCGGGTTGTCGGCCAGATAGGCCTCCACCGCCGCCCGCTTGGCAGGGTCGAGCTCGCCATCGACATAGGCGTTGAGATCCGTCTCGGTGATCATGTTCGTGTCGCTCATTTCACCGACCTCAGTCTCGGTCCCGTTCCATCCACCATGGTGCGCAAGGCCTCGCGTGCCCGGCCGATCCGGGACATCAGGGTGCCCTGGGGGATATCGAGGGCACTGGCCGCCTCCGCATAGCTCATTCCCTCCAGCGCGACGAGCAGCAAAGCCTCGCGCTGCTCGGCCGGAAGCCGCTGTAGCGCGGCGGCCGTTTCAGCCAGCGCCAGCCGCGCGCCCTGCGTTGCCGGTGTGGCCGGCTCGAACGGCAGGACGTCCAGCGTTTCCTGTTCGGGCGAGTTGCGCTGGCGGCGGCGATCGTTGCGATAGAGATTGATCATGATCTTGAAAAGCCAGGGGCGGAGCGGGCCGATCGGCCGCCACAGGCTCTGCTTGGTAATCGCGCGTTCGAGACAATCCTGGACG
>JAGSYV010000194.1 GCA_018262505.1 Pseudomonadota bacterium | reverse complement strand
GAATCGAACAGCACTTCCGACTGGAAGACGAAGCGGTCGCCGACCACGCGGATGTCGGAGCGCTGCGACAGGATCTCCCGGAGGCGTCCGAAGAAGTCGGACCGGTAGCGGGCCAGTTCCTGCACCCGCTGGGCCAGCGCCACGTTGAGGCGGCGGCCGAGGTCGGCGATCTTGGCCGAACTTTCCTTGTCGCGGGATTCGGAGGCGTTGAGGGCGTCCTCAAGGGCGGCGATCTGCCGACGCAGCGCGGCGATCTGCTGGTTGAGCAGTTCCACCTGGGCGAGCGCCCGCTGGCTGGCGCGCTTCTCGTCACTGAGCTGGGTGGCCAGCGCCTGCATCTTGGTATCGGCGGCATCGGCGGCGCCCGATTGACCGGCGATCAGACCCTGGAGATTGTCGCGGGCGGCCTGGGCGTCCTTGAGGTTGGATTCCAGCAGCGACACATTGTCCTGCAGGTCGCGGTTGGAGGCGCGCTCCATGGCCAAGAGCTCGGTCAGTTCGGCGATTTGGGCGTTGAGGCGGCCGAGCACGGTGTCCTTGTCGGTGATCTGCTGGCTGAGGAAGAACTGGGCCAGCGAGAAGACAAGATGATCGACAGCACCAGCGTGGTGAGCATGTCGACGAAGGCCGGCCAGTAGTCCTGCTGGGTCGAAAACCTGCGGCGTCCGAGGGCCATGGTCGGTTACTCTCCGAGTTGTCGAAACTTTTCCGCGCACTTCCGGACGGAAAACCGCCGACACTTTCCTGGAATTGCTTCAGCCGCGGTCCGACCGCTCGACGGCGCCGGTTAGCAGCTCGAGCAGACGGCGGATCTCCTTCTGTTGCTCGCCCTGGCTCTCCGCCCAGGCGCGCACCAACTGCTGCTCGGCGCGCATATGCTGGACGAGGCCCTGGATGCCCTCGGCGAGGTTGGCCATCGCCTGGCCGGAGCGGCTGCCGGTGCCGCCGTCCTGGATCTGCTTGGACAGGTGTTCGAGGGCGCCCCTGAGGTCATCGATGTTCTGGGCGTCGCGGATGCTGGCGCCGACGTCACCGGCCGAATCGAGTTCGGCCTGGGTGGACAGCCAGTCTTCCAGGTCCAGATAGAAGCGGTTCTGCGCCTGCCCGGCCTGAAGGTCGAGGAAGCCGACGATCAGCGAGCCGGCGAGGCCGAACAGCGAGGACGAGAAGGCCGTGCCCATGCCGCTGAGCGGCGCCTGCAGGCCGCTCTTCAGGTCTTCGAAGATGACGCTGGCCGTGCCGGAGCCGACGTCGAGACCCTGGATAGTGGCGCCCACCGAGTTCACGGTGGAGATCAGGCCGTAGAAGGTGCCCAGAAGGCCGAGGAAGACCAGGAGGCCGGTCATGTAGCGGGAGATATCGCGCGCCTCGTCGAGACGGGTAGCGATCGATTCGAGCAGCGAGCGCATGCCCGAGGCGGTAATCGCCCGCTGGCCGAGCCGGTCGCCGAGCAGCGTCGCCATCGGCGCGAGCAGCACCGGCTGCTTGCGCACTTCGAGGCCAGGATCGCCAAAGCGGTAGGTGTTTACCCAGCGCACCTCCGGGAACAGGCGGATCACCTGCCGGAAGATCAGCAGAATGCCGACGAGCGCCACCGAGAAGATCAGGCCGTTGAGGCCCGGATTGGCCATGAAGGCGGTCTTGAGCTGCCGCGACAGCAACAGGCCGACGAAGGCAGCAATGACCAGGAACACCGCCATCCGCCAGAGATACACCTGGGGGCTGGTGAGCTTGATACCGGACGCGTCTCTGGCCATGGTTCTATCGCTTGCTCTTCACTGATCGCGGCACATAGTAAACGCGATTTGCGGCGAAAAGAGCAAGGCATACGGCCGGTTCCCCCGAATTTTTCGGGGGAGCCCGTCCGTTTATACAATGCTTTGACGTCAGGCCTTCCTGAGCGTGGCGAGAAGCTGGGCGTGGATCGCCTCGTTGCCGGCGACCAGCGTGCGGGAGGCATGCATGTCGTCCTTGCCGGCCTTGTCGGTGATGAAGCCGCCGGCCTCCTTGATCATCAGCCAGCCGGCCGACGTATCCCAGGGATTGAGGTCGTCTTCCCAGAAGCCATCCAGCTTGCCGGCGGCGACGTAGCAGAGATCGAGCGCAGCCGACCCGAGGCGGCGGATGCCGGCGCAGTTGGCCATCACCTGCCGGAGTTCGTTGAGATAGTGCGGGTGGTTGCCGCGGCCGAGGTGCGGCACGCCGGTGCCGATGACGCATTCGGGCATCTCGCGGCGGGCGGAAACGCGCAGGCGGCGGTCATTGACGAAGGCGCCGGCGCCGCGCTCGGCGGTGTAGAGTTCGTCGGTCGCCGGGTTGTAGACGACGCCGGCGATCGGCACGCCATTCCTCTCGAGCGCCAGCGAGATCGAAAAGATCGGGATCGAGTGCAGGAAGTTGGCGGTGCCGTCGAGCGGGTCGACCACCCAGCGGTGTTGCTCGTCCTCGCCGGCCACTTCGCCGCGCTCCTCCATCAGGAAGCCATAGGTGGGGCGCACCCGCTTCAACTCGTCGAACAGCACCTGCTCGGAGCGCTTGTCGGCCGACGAGACGAAATCGCCCGGGCCTTTCATCGACACCTGCAGGTTCTCGACCTCGCCGAAATCGCGGGCAAGACCACGTCCGGCCTTGCGGACGGCCTGGACCATGACGTTGAGGAGGGCGGAACGAGCCATTTTCTGGGGATCCTTCAGGGAAAAACGTTGGCTGCGTAGCCATCACAAACGGCCGCCGAGCGCAAGTGTTGGTTTTGTTTTCTTGCCTCAATCGCCGGCGAGCCTCCGGCTCTTGGCTTCCGCTCCGCTTTGCGCCTGACGGGGCGATACTCGCCACGTCAGGCCCGCTCCGCGCGGCGCCCTTTGGCGCCGGAAGCTGCTTATGCAGCTTCGGGAGTTATTCTCGGTGCTCTTGGCGGGAGACCGATACCGGCCGCTTGGTGCCCCCTGCCTGGGGGCCTGGCGTTCGACAGGATGACGGCATGATAGGGATGCTCAACGCTATGTGTTTGGTTCCTATATATAATACTGTCATCCTTGCGCAGGCGAGGACCTCGGGCAGAACAGAGCTCAACGCGGATATAGCTCGCCAGCGACCTAAGGGAGCCTGATACATCCCTCGTCAACATCTCGTCCTGAGGTCCTCGCCTGCGCAAGGATGACAGTATTATATATATGTTTCAATAAGTTATTGGTGCGCGAGTACTATGTCGAGCCGTCATCCGCAACTCTACCGTGCCGTTAGTTGCCGGCGTCGACGCCGGGCAGGTTGGGGGGCTTTTCCTCGGCTTTCGGGGCGTCCGGCTTTGGCGCTTTGGGTGCCAGCGCCTGTTCGAGCCAGTCGTCGGTAAGTCCGGCCGCCTTGGCGTAGCTGTACCAGTGACGGGCAATGGTGAGATCGCGCGGCACGCCCTCGCCGGCGGCGTAGAGGCGGGCGAGGCGGCTCTGGGCCACCGGGTTGCCGGCTTCAGCGGCCACCTTGAACCAGGCGGCGGCGATCTTCTGATCGCGGACGACGCCGGTGCCGTTGAACATCATGATGGCATATTCGACCTGAGCGGCAATGTGGCCGGCTTTCGCCGCCTGGCCCATCAGCCGGGCGGCTTCCGCCTCGTTCTTCGGCACGCCCTGGCCCTCACGGGTGAGGGCGGCGAGCGCGTAGACGGCGTCGACGTTGCCCTCGTCGGCGGCCGCCTTGAACAGGGCGGCGGCGCGGGCGTAGTCGAGAATGCCGGAGGAGGGGTCGATGCAGAGCAGGCCGAGCCAGTAGTTGGCTTCGACGACGCCTTTGCCGAGCGCTTCTTCGAGGTAGTTCGCCGCCTTCTTCTTGTCGACCGGCATGCCGATGCCGAGCGCGGCGAGGTTGGCCAGTTCGACGAGGGCCTGCGGGTCGCCGTTCCTGGCGGCGAGCTGGTACCAGATGATCGCCTCGTCGGGTTTCCTCGGCAGGCCGAGACCGTTGGCGTAGAGGTAGCCGATCAGGCTTTGCGCCTTGGCGTCGCCGAGCTTGGCGCGCTCGACGGCGATTTCGAAGGCGGTGAGATAGAAGCCGCGCTGGAAGGCGCCGAAGGCGTAGTCGATCTTGTCGCTGTCGGGCAGCGACTTGAGCAGGTCCGGGACTGCCGGGGTGGCCTTGGTCGCCGGCGCGGGCTTCGGCGTGGGCGCGGATTCCACCGCTGCCGCCGGCACGGCGAGGAGACCGAGGCCGATCGCGGCGGCGAGACAGGTGGCGCGGACTTCAGGCGGCATCGGCATCGCGGTTTCGGCTCTGCCGGAGCATCTGCCGGTGAGGCTCGATCAGCCTCATCGCAAAGCGGATGCTCCGCTGGTTGATCTGGGTTGTGCGGGCAGCGTTAGCCGCCAAGTTGGCCGGGAATGCGGCAGCTGGAGCCAAGCTGATCCGCCACGTTCCAGGCTTTTCTCGCTCGCATCCGCTTGGTGCGGATGCGTTTACGCGTCTGGGAGTTCGGTGGCGACGCGGTCGAGAATGGCATTGGCCTCGGCAACCGCGGCGGCAGGCCCGTCGGGATGGTCCCAGATGGCGGCACGGACGGCGACGAAATCGGCGCCGGTACGGGCGCAGACTTCGACCGAGGCCATGGAACGGCCGGACAGCAGCACGCAAGGCGGCTCGAACAGTTCGGCCCACCAGGCGCCGAGGTCGATGGTCTTGCGATGAACCTCTTCGCCTTCTTCAAGGTCGAGAAGACCGAAGAAGATGTAGTCGGCACCCGCTTCGCCGGCTTCCATCGCCTCGTGGCGGACGCGGATATTGCCGGCGCCGACGATGGACTTCGGCTGCAAGGTTTCGATCGCTTCCTTGAGCGCCGTCTCGCCGGCCTCGATGTGGATGCCGTCGGCACGGGCGCGGCCCATGACGCGGCTGTCGCCAAGCACGAGCGCGGCGACGTCGTGCTTCTGGGCGATCGGCACCAGCGTCTCAGCGATCGCCTGGAGGTCGACATCGGGGGCGGCGTCGGGGGCGATCAGCAGCGAAGCGACATCACCGGCGGCCAGCGCCGCCTCGAGCTTGGGTGCGAACGTGGCGGCATCGACGACGCGAGGCGTGATCAGGAACAGGCGGGCGCGCAACTTGACCTCCGGATAAGGAAAGCCCCGTGCCCCTGATTTTCCGGGGCACGGGGCGCTTCATAGCACAAAGAAGTTCAACAAGAACTAGTTAGTCTCGAAGCCGCGTCAGTGGCTTCCGGCGCCAAGCGGCGCCCGCGCGGAGCGCGAAAGCCAAGGCCGGAGGCCGCCGGCGATTGAGGCGAGACCAAAGTCAGTGGCTTCCGGCGCCAAGCGGCGCCCGCGCGGAGCGCGAAAGCCAAGGTGACGGATGTCACCGCCGGCGACTGAGGCCCGGGAAAAAGAGGCTCAGCTTTCCAAAGCCTTCACGCCCGGCAGCTCCTTGCCTTCCATCCACTCGAGGAAGGCGCCGCCCGCCGTCGAAATGTAGGTGAAGTCGTCGGCAGCGCCGGCGTGGTTGAGCGCCGAGACGGTGTCGCCACCACCGGCGACCGACAGCAGCTTGCCGGCCTTGGTGGCGGCGGCGGCATACTTGGCGGCGGCCACGGTGGCCTTGTCGAAGGGCTCGATCTCGAAGGCGCCGAGCGGGCCGTTCCAGACCAGCGTCTTGGCCTTGTCGATGGCGGCCTTGACGGCGTCGATCGACTTCGGACCGGCGTCGAGGATCATGGCGTCGGCCGGAACGGCGTTGACGGACACGACCTCGTTGGCGGCGCCGGCCTTGAACTCGCGGGCGACGACGGCGTCAACCGGCAGCACGATCTCGCACTTGGTTTCCTTGGCCCGGGCGAGGATGCGCTTGGCGGTGTCGGCGAGGTCATGCTCGCAGAGCGACTTGCCGACGGCGATGCCCTGGGCGGCCAGGAAGGTGTTGGCCATGCCGCCACCGATCACCAGGATGTCCACCTTGGCGACGAGGTTTTCCAGGAGGTCGATCTTGCTCGACACCTTGGCGCCACCGACCACGGCCAGCACCGGACGCTTCGGCGTGCCGAGGGCGGCGCCGAGAGCGGTCAGTTCGGCCTGCATGGTGCGGCCGGCATAGGCCGGCAGCTTGTGGGCGAGGCCTTCGGTCGAGGCGTGGGCGCGGTGGGCGGCCGAGAAGGCGTCGTTGACGTAGAGGTCGCCGAGCTTGGCGAGG
>JAGSYV010000080.1 GCA_018262505.1 Pseudomonadota bacterium | reverse complement strand
GTCGAGCCTCGAGGAAGGCCAGATCGTCGACGGCGTCGTCAAGAACATCACCGATTACGGTGCGTTCGTTGACCTCGGCGGCATCGACGGCCTGCTGCATGTCACTGACATTGCCTGGCGTCGCATCAACCACCCGTCCGAGGTGCTGTCGATCGGTCAGCAGGTCAAGGTGCAGATCGTTCGCGTCAATCAGGAGACGCACCGCATCAGCCTCGGCATGAAGCAGCTCGAGAACGATCCTT
Source organism: Pseudomonadota bacterium (assembly GCA_018262505.1). Taxonomy (GTDB): domain Bacteria; phylum Pseudomonadota; class Alphaproteobacteria; order Rhizobiales; family Pleomorphomonadaceae; genus Pleomorphomonas. The sequence continues at coordinate 15,158 of JAGSYV010000080.1, read as the reverse complement.
GGGATGCCATCGAGGCCAAGTACCCGGTCGGCGCCAAGTTCTCCGGTCGCGTCACCAACATCACCGACTACGGTGCGTTCGTGGAACTGGAGCCGGGCATCGAAGGCCTGATCCACGTCTCCGAGATGAGCTGGACCAAGAAGAACGTCCATCCCGGCAAGATCGTTTCGACCAGCCAGGAAGTGGAAGTCATGGTTCTCGAGGTGGATTCGGTCAAGCGCCGCATCTCCCTCGGCCTCAAGCAGACGCTGCAGAACCCCTGGGAAGCCTTCGTCGAGAAGTATCCTGTCGGTTCGGTGGTCGAAGGCGAAGTCAAGAACAAGACCGAGTTCGGTCTGTTCATCGGCCTCGACGGCGATGTGGACGGCATGGTCCACCTCTCCGACCTCGACTGGAACCGTCCGGGCGAGCAGGTCATTGAGGAGTTCGGCAAGGGTGACGTCGTCAAGGCGGTCGTCCTCGACGTCGACGTCGAGAAGGAGCGCATCAGCCTCGGCATGAAGCAGCTCGGCGGCGACCCGATGGAGTCCGCTGGCGAGATCCGCCGCAACTCCGTGGTCACCTGTGAGGTGATCGAGGTCAAGGAAGCCGGTCTGGAAGTGCGGATCGTCGACACCGACATCACCGCCTTCATTCGTCGTGGCGACCTGGCGCGCGACCGCAACGATCAGCGCGCCGAGCGCTTCGCCGTTGGCGAGAAGTTCGATGCTCGCGTCACCCAGTTCGACAAGAAGACCCGCAAGGTCGGCCTGTCGATCAAGGCCCTGGAGATCTTCGAGGAGAAGGAAGCCGTCGCTCAGTTCGGCTCCTCCGACTCGGGCGCCTCGCTCGGCGACATCCTCGGCGCCGCCCTCAAGGCCCGCCAGGACGGCGAGTGAGAGCTGACGTAAAACGTCGTTCTCGGACAATCGGAAAGGCCCGCCCCGTGCGGGCCTTTTTTTCTCGCTACGAATTATTACCACTGCGCCCAAGGTATCCTTGACGAACGCAAGCATCGGGACAATATTAGTAACTGTCCACTCGGTTTGAGTCCGGACGTCAAGACGAGCCTCAACCTTCGAGGCTTGCCGACCTCGAACGATGCTTGGCATCGCAAGGTCTGAAACGAGGGCGTCGCTGAACACGACGCCCTTTTTCTTTTTTTCACTGTAATTAAAGCCAGTTGGACTATGTGCCAACTTTCGATGGCGCCGTCCGGGCCACGGACGCCAACTGCCAGTTTGTCTTGCCGGCTGGCCGCCGTGCTGCTACCTCAGGTCCATCGGAACCGGCAAGCAGGGAAGCGCCTCATGACCCTTGAAGCGGATGCCATTGTCGAGCGGCGGCGATTAAGGCGCCGGCTCTATTTCTGGCGGGGCATTACCCTCTTGCTCGCCATCGGGCTCGTGGTTGCCGTCGGGCTTTATGTTGGTGGCGATATGTCCAGCAAGAGTACGCCCCATATCGCCCGCGTCACCGTCTCCGGCATGATCCTTTCCGACGCCGCGCAGCGGAAGATGCTGAAGGACATCGCGTCCTCCGACGCCGTCAAGGCGGTGATTGTCGCCATCGACAGCCCCGGCGGGACCACCGTCGGCGGCGAGGAACTCTACGACGGCCTGCGTCGCCTTGCCGAGAAGAAGCCGGTGGCGGCCACCATGGGTACGCTTGCCACCTCGGCTGGCTACATGACGGCGATCGCCACCGACCGGATATTCGCCGAGCGGACGTCCATCACCGGCTCGATCGGCGTGTTGTTCCAATACGGCAACGTCGGCGCGCTGATGCAGAACATCGGCGTCGAGGTAAAGACCATCAAATCGGCGCCGCTCAAGGCCGAGCCGTCGCCCTTCACCTATCCCGAGCAGCCGGGCGCCGCCGCCATGATCCAGCGCCTTGTCGATGACACCTATGCCTGGTTCGTCGATATCGTCGCCGAACGGCGTGGGCTTGCCCGACCCGACGCACTGCGGCTTGCCGATGGCTCAATCTACTCCGGTCGGCAGGCGCTCGACCTCAAACTCGTTGACGAGATCGGTGGAGAGGACGAGGCGGTCGCCTGGCTGGCAAGCGCCAAGGGCATCGACAAGGACCTCAAGGTCGTCGACTGGGCGCCTGAGCGGCCTTATGCTGGCTTCGGCATCGCCGATCGTGCCATGGCGGCGGTCAGCCGCCTGACCGGCATCGATCTTTCGGCGTGGAACAGCGAAGGTCGGCTTGACGGCCTCGTGTCAGTTTGGCACCCTTAAAGCTCGAACCTTCAAGGACTTCTTTCATTCGCTCAGCCGGCAGGGAGTTATTCGCCCATGATCAAGTCTGAACTGGTTGCGCGTATCGCGGCGCAGAATCCGCACCTCTACCAGCGCGACATCGAGAATATCGTCAATACGATCCTCGGCACCGTCGTCGACGCCATGAAGAGCGGCGACCGCGTGGAACTCAGGGGCTTTGGCGCTTTCTCGGTGAAGAGCCGGCCGGCTCGTACCGGGCGCAACCCGCGCACGGGTGAGAAGGTGCCGGTTTCCGAGAAGTTCGTGCCCTTCTTCAAGACGGGCAAGGAAATGCGCGAGCGTCTCAACGACGGCAAGGTGAGCTGACGTTCTGTCGGCAGGAGCGACGCCGCGTGAAGACTTTTATCCGGATCGTCATTCTCGGCCCGCTGGCCATTGTCATCGTGGCGCTTGCGGTGGTCAACAACCAGACCGTGACCCTGGTACTCGATCCGTTCAACCCAGCGGCGCCGTTCTTCGCGCTGACGGTGCCGCTCTACGCTGTGTTCTTCGCCACGCTGGCTATCGGCGTGCTGATCGGTGGCGTTGGCTCCTGGTTCGGGCAGGGGCACGTGCGTCGCGCTGCCCGACAAAGCCGTCGCGAGGCGGATCGCCTCAAAGCTGAGGTCGAGCGCCATCGCTCCGACGACAGGCCCGACACGCTCAGTATTGGCGGCCCGAACGTCGCCTGACCTAACGCATCGGACCGAAAAGTGGAATCCGGTTTTCGGAGAATCCGATGCAACAACAAAGAGCTAGATCGTCATCCTGCGTCCGTTAGGACGCACGACGATCTAACGGATGGCGTAGGCCTTGGCTCGGTGGGCCAGAGGGATAAGCTTCGTGATCACTTGCAGGTTTGAAGGCGGCCACGGGGCGGCGTTGCGGCATGTTGTGACTGACAATATCGTCCTGCGTGGCAGCGAGGTGTTGCTGGTCAAGCGGAGCCAACATTTGCTCGAAGGCGGCAAGTGGGCTCTGGTTGGGGGCTTCGTCGAGCGCGATGAGACGCTGCCGCAAGCCGCCGCGCGCGAGATTCTCGAAGAGACCGGTTATCAGGCCAACGACCTCACCTTGCTGCGGGTCATCGATCGTCCGGATCGACCGGGGGAAGATCGCCAGAACATCAGCTTTGTGCACTTCTGCGCCGCCGGAGAAAAGGTTGGCACAGCTGATGATGAAAGCGAAGAGCAGTGTTGGTTCCCGCTTGATGATCTGCCGCCGCCTCTCGAGATCGCCTTCGATCATTTCGAGAGCCTTGAGATTTTCACCGCCTATCGCCGCAAACCGTTTGGCCTGCCACTTTATGGAAGCTGGCAGCGCTGAAACCCGGCAAATGGTCTCGCTTCACGCCTCGTTCGTGTCGAATTCCTGCGGGTCGAAGTCATAGTGCGTCGAGCAGAATTCGCAGGTCACACCTATGCGGCCGTTCTCGACCATGTCGATCCGCTCGGCTGGCGAGAAGGAGGTGATCATCGCCCTGACGCTGTCGCGTGAACAACGGCAGCGCTCGACAAGCGCTCGTGGTTCGAACACGCGAACGCCGCGTTCGTGGAACAGCCGATAGAGAAGCGTTTCGGCGCTGACCGCGGGATCAATGAGCTCGGCATCCTCAACCGTGCTGGCGAGACTCTGCGCTTCCACCCAAGCATCGTCTTCTTCAACCGTCGCCGACGCGCCTTCGGGAGCGTCGCCGGGGTGCAGATCTCGTTGGCCAACGCGCTCGGAAGACTCAGGCAGGAACTGCAGGAACAGGCCCCCCGCCCGCCAGGCGCGGTGAGGTTCGTGGCCGGGATCGCGCGTCAACACCTCGGCAACGGCGAGGCGGACGCGCGTCGGAATCTGCTCGGACTGCAGAAAATAACCGTGGGCGGCTTCTTCCAATGAACGGCCATCCAGTTCGACGATGCCCTGGTAGCGGCTCATGTGGGCGCCCTGATCGACGGTCATGGCGAGGTGGCCACGGCCGAGGAGATCCTCCGGCCGGTCGTGCCCGGCAGCAACCGCGGCCGCGACGGCGTCGGCATCGAAGCGGGCGCAGGCGCGCAAGGCGTCGGGCGCGTCGAAGTCGACTACCAGCATGCTCACCGGACCGTCGGACTGCGTCTGCACAATGAACCGGCCCTCGAACTTCATCGAGGTGCCGATCAGGGCTGTCAGTGCCACCGCTTCGGCCAGCAGGCGCGAGACGGAGGGTGGATAGTCATGGCGGCCGAGGAGGGTGTCGATCGCCGGTCCGAGCCGCACGACGCGGCCGCGCACGTCGAGAGCCTCGACAGCGAATGGCAGCACGGCATCATCGCCGGTGGGCGCACCAGCGGGTGAAGAAGGGCGATCGACAGCGCTCATCAGTCCTCCATCGCGCCAAAGCACCAGGCGAGGATGCCCTTATGGGCATGCAGACGGTTCTCCGCCTCGTCGAAGACGATCGAGCGCGGCCCGTCCATCACCGACGAGGTGACCTCATCACCGCGATGGGCCGGCAGGCAGTGCATGAACACGGCGTCCTTGTCGGCGACGGCCATCAGGCGGTCGTTCACTTGATAAGGCGTCAGAAGGTTATGGCGTCGGCGCTCGCCTTCCTCGTCGCCCATCGACACCCAGGTGTCGGTGAAGATGGCGTCGGCGCCGTCGACGGCCTCGAAGGGATCGTTGGTCACCTCGATGCGGCCGCCATTGGCGCGCGCCCAATCGATCGGTCCTTGCGCCGGCGCAAGTTCCTTCGGCGTGGCGATGCGCATGGTGTAACCAAAGCGGGCGGCTGCGTGCACCAGCGAGCTCAGCACGTTGTTGCCGTCGCCGGTCCAGGCAAAGGTCTTGCCCTTTACCGAGCCACGATGCTCCTCGTAGGTCATGATGTCGGCCATCACCTGCGTCGGGTGGCTGACCTTGGTGAGGCCGTTGATCACCGGCACTGTGGCGTATTCGGCCAGCTCGTGCAGGGCGTTGACGTCGAGAATGCGGATCATCATGGCGTCGACATAGCGCGACATGACGCGGGCGGTGTCGGCGATGGTTTCGCCGCGTCCGATCTGCATCTCGGCACCGGTCAGCATGACGGTTTCACCGCCGAGCTGACGCATGCCGACGTCGAAGGAAACGCGCGTGCGGGTCGACGGCCGCTCGAAGATCATCGCCAGTACCTTGCCGGCGAGCGGGCCGACGCCGGGGCGGCAACCGTTCACCTTCGACTTGAGGTCCGTGGCGCGCGTGAGAATGGCGCGGAGCTCCTTGGCGGAGAGTTCGGTGAGGTCGAGAAAATGCTTGGGGCTATTGTCGGTCATATCAGTCTCGATTCAGGCCGACTTGGCGGCGGCCGCTCCTGAGGCGGCGGAAGATGCGGAAAGGGCAGTGGCAGCTGCGTCGATGCGTTTCACCGCCTCAAGGATTTCGTCGTCGCTGACGATCAGCGGCGGCAAGAGGCGCACGACGCCGTCTCCGGCTGCGACGGTCAAGAGGTGCTGGTCGCGGAAAGCGGCGTTCATTTCGGCCACCGGGCGCTTGCACTTGAGGCCAAGGAGCAGCCCCTCGCCGCGCACCTCCTCGAAGAGGTCGGGATGGCGATCGACGACGCCGGCGAGCGACTGCTTGAAGCGCAGGCTGGCAGCGCGTACGCGCTCAAGGAAGCCGTCGGCCAGAATGACGTCAAGAACGGCGTTGCCGACCGCCATGGCCAGCGGGTTGCCGCCATAGGTGGTGCCATGCACGCCGGCCTTCATTGCCGCCGCCGCTGCCTCTGTGGCAAGGCAGGCGCCGAGCGGGAAACCGCCGCCGATGCCCTTGGCCACGGCCATTACGTCCGGCGTCACGCCGGACCATTCATAGGCGAAAAAGCGGCCGCTGCGGCCATAGCCGCACTGAACCTCGTCGAAGATCAGCAGCAGGCCGTGCTCGTCGCAGATCTGGCGCAACGCCCTGAGCGTTTCGGACGGAATGACGCGCACGCCGCCTTCGCCCTGGATGGGCTCAACGAGGATACCGGCCGTCTCCGCCGTCACCGCCGCCTTGACGGCAGCGATATCGTTGAACGGCACCTGGTCGAACCCATCGACCTTCGGCCCGAAACCCTCAAGATACTTCTCCTGTCCACCGGCTGCGATGGTCGCCAGCGTCCGGCCATGGAAGGCGCCTTCCATGGTGATGATGCGGAAGCGCTCGGGATGGCCGTTTGCCCAATGGTAGCGGCGCACCGTCTTGAAGGCACATTCCAGCGCTTCGGCACCCGAATTGGTGAAGAAGCAGCGGTCGGCGAAGGTGTTGGCAACGAGGCGCTCGGCCAGCCGCTCCTGATCGGGAATGCGGAAGGCATTGGAGACATGCCATACTTTTTCGGCCTGCGCCTTCAGCGTTTCGACAAGATGCGGGTGAGCGTGCCCGAGGGCATTGACGGCAATGCCGGAACCGAAATCGAGCCAGCGCTCGCCTCGGCTGTCGATGAGCCAGGCCCCTTCGCCTCGTTCGAAGGCCACATCCGCGCGCGAGAACGTCGCATACAGCGGAGAAGTGGAACCAGGGGCGGTCATGACAGTTTCCTTTTTAGTGATAGGGGTTTCCTGCGGGTGCCGGTGCCGCTGCCGCGAGGCCGGCGGGATGAAAAAAGCAGGCCGCGCCCCCAGCTTCTCGGCGGCGCGGCCTCTCGCAAGGCGGCTCTATACCATGGGAAAGCCCGGAACTGTCAAGGTTTTTGAGTTCTCGTCGCCGAAATTGCAGCAGCTGGATGAGCACTTTCCGCCTTTGCGAATCAGTTTGGAGGGTGGTGGTTGAACCGATGCGGCGACGCCACGATATTTGTTGAAAAGTCGTAAAGCGCCGCAGGGCGTGACTCAGTGGTCATTGCGCCAGTGAGAGCGCCCATTGTAGCCTAGATGTCGTCGCCACGAGATATCGTGGTGGGATGCTCCAGCGATACAATCGCATGTGTTTTGCGTTGCCGGACCTACATATGGACCGGGCGTGTCCCAAGGGATTCCCCGGACGCGGCGAAGAGAGGGTGACAAGATGTCCTGGACCGACGAACGCGTCGAACGCCTCAAGACGCTCTGGTCTGACGGGTTGAGCGCCAGCCAGATTGCGGCCGAACTCGGCGCCGTGACCCGTAACGCGGTGATCGGCAAAGTGCACCGGCTTGGCCTGTCGGGCCGATCGAAGCCGCAGGTGCAACCGGTTAGGCCGGCGGTCTCCGCGCCGCCGCGCGTCAAGACAGCCGCCAGCCGTCCGGTGGTCCAGACCCAATCGACCAATCGTCCGGCCGCGCCGGCCCGGCCGATCAGCATCGGCGCCACGGCCCTCAAGGCCGACGCCCAGGCGGAAGAGTCGCTGGCCGTGGCACCGGTCACCGAAATCGAGCCGCCTGTGTTCGAGAAGGTAACCATCCTCTCGCTGACGGAGAGCACCTGCAAATGGCCGGTCGGCGACCCCGGGAAGCCGGATTTCTTTTTCTGCGGCCGCAAGTCGGACGTCGGCATTCCCTATTGTGCCTTCCACGCCCGCATCGCCTATCAGCCGTCGGCGGAGCGCCGTCGTGAGCGCGATCGCAAGGCGGCCGGCTAACCGACGTCGTGACCGACGCTGAAACAGTGAGGCTGAGGGGACATCATCTCCTCTGCCTGCTCACTTATAAGGGGCTCGGCTATTCGCCGGATTTCGTCGCCGGCCTGACGGCGACCGCCGACCGGCTTATCGCGGGCGCAACGGCCGAAATCGTCGAAGGCCCGGACGATATCTGCGCGCCCCTCTGCCGCGTTGAAGAGCATCCCCATTGTCATGAAGCGACCGTTCCGGAACGCGACCGGCGGGCCCTTTCCCTCGTTGCCGGCGTTCTCGGCCAATCCCTCAGCATTGGCGACCATCTCGTTATCGACGAAAAGCTAAGAGCCCGCTTGCGGACTGCCTATCGGGATGGCGCTTTTGAGCCAGCCTGCGCTCTCTGCGAGTGGCAGCCGCTCTGCCGCGATATCGCCGCCGGCGGCTACGCCGGTGCGCTGTTTCGCTCTTCCGACGAGGCTGTTTAGCCGTCGGCTATCACGCCGCCGATGCTCTCTAGACGGAAGGCCGCGGCCATCAGCGCTCGCGTGTAGGGTTGTTTCGGCGCCGCGAACACCTCGGCGGCCGGCCCCGCCTCCACCACCTTGCCGTCCTTCATGACGATCAGATCGTTGGCAAGCGCCTTCACCACCTTGAGATCATGGGAAATGAACATGTAGGCAAGGCCGTGCCGCGCCTGCAGGTCGCGCAGTAGATCGACCACTTGCGCCTGTACGCTCATGTCGAGGGCGGAGGTCGGTTCATCCAGCATGACGAACTTCGGCTTCAGCACCATGGCCCGGGCAATGGCGATGCGCTGGCGTTGGCCACCGGAGAACTCGTGCGGATAGCGATGGCGCGTCTCCGGATCGAGGCCGACTTCAACAAGCGCTTCGACGACGCGAGCGTCGCGGGCGTCGGCGGAGAGACCCGGCTCGTGCACGGAGAGCCCCTCACCGACGATGTCGGCCACCGTCATGCGCGGAGAAAGCGAGCCATAGGGATCCTGGAAGACGGCCTGCACGTCGCGCCTGAGCGGCCGCATGGCGCTGGAATCCAGCCCATCGATCCGCCGGCCGAGCACGACGATCGGTCCCTCGGAAGAAATGAGGCGCAGGAGGGCAAGGCCGAGCGTCGTCTTGCCCGAGCCGCTTTCGCCAACCACGCCCAGCGTCTGGCCGGCCCGAAGCTTGAAATCGACGCCATCCACCGCCTTGATATGGCCGACGGTACGCCGCAGGAACCCCGCCTTAATCGGGAACCACACCCGCAGTTGATCGGCTTCCACGATGACTGGTGCCTCGGGCGCGGCCACCGGCGGCTCGCCCTTGGGCGCCGCCGCCATCAAATGGCGGGTGTAGGCATGCTTCGGCGCGGCAAACACCTTAGCTGTCGGGCCGCTCTCCACCACTTCGCCCTTCGTCATCACCACGACGTCGTCGGCGAAACGCTCGACGATGCCGAGGTCGTGGGTGATGAACAGGATGGCCATGCCGTGCCGCGCCTGCAGCGCCTTCAAGAGTGTCAGGATTTGCGCCTGCACGGTCACGTCGAGAGCGGTGGTCGGCTCGTCGGCAATCAACAGGTCGGGCGCGTTGGCGAGCGCCATGGCGATCATCACGCGCTGCCGCTGACCACCGGAAAGCTGGTGCGGATAGGCCGAAAGCCGGCTTTCGGGATCCGGAATGCCAACCTCGGTCAACAGCTCGATCACCTTCCGGCGGACAGACGCGTCGCCGCTGGCGCCATGCAGCTTCAGGATCTCGCCGATCTGCCGCTCGATCGAGTGCAGCGGGTTGAGCGAGGTCATCGGCTCTTGAAACACCATGGTGATATCGGCGCCACGGATTGTCCTGAGCTCCGCCTCATCCGCCTTCAGAAGATCGTGGCCTTTGAACAGGATCTCGCCGGAGGGATGCCGCGCCGCCGGATAGGGCAGCAGGCGGACGACCGACAGCGCGGTCACCGACTTGCCCGAACCGCTCTCGCCGACCACGGCCAGCGTGCGGCCTTTCTGGAGATCGAACGAAACGCCTGAAACCGCGAGGGTTTCGCCACCTTCATTGCGAAAGGCGACGGAAAGATTGCGGACGGAGAGGAGTGGCCCGCCGGTGCTGTCAGTCATGGCGGGCCTCACTGGAATGTCTTGCGCGGATCGAAGGCGTCGCGCACCGCCTCGCCGATGAAGATCAGCAGGCTCAGCATGACGGCCACAACCATGAAACCGGTGATGCCGAGCCAGGGGGCGAAGACGTTGGTCTTGCCCTGCCGGAGCAGCTCACCGAGCGACGGATAGCCGGCCGGCAGGCCGAAGCCGAGATAGTCGAGCGAGGTCAGCGTGGTGATCGAGCCGTTGAGGATGAACGGCAGAAAGGTCAACGTCGCCACCATGGCGTTGGGCAGCAGGTGCCGACGCATGATGGTGAGGTTGCCAACGCCGAGCGCTCGCGCCGCCCGCACGAATTCGAAGTTGCGCGCCCTCAGAAACTCGGCGCGCACGACACCGACGAGATGCGTCCAGGAGAAGGCGAGCAGGATGAGCAGCAGCACCAGGAAGGACGGCGCGATTACCGACGACACGATGATGAGGAGATAGAGCGTCGGAACGGCGTTCCAGATCTCGATGAAGCGCTGCATCAAGAGGTCGGTCAGGCCGCCGTAATAGCCCTGCACGGCACCAATGGCGACGCCGACGATCGACGAGACAATGGCGAGCGTCAGGCCGAACAGCACGGAGATGCGGAAGCCATAGAGCGCCCGGGCGACCACGTCGCGGCCCTGGTCGTCGGTGCCGAGCCAGTTCATGTTGCCGAAGATGCAGTCCTTGGCGTTCACGCCGTCTGCGTAAGCGGCACATCGCTGGGCGGGCGACAGCAAGAAGGCGGGCGGCGAGGGGGCCGGCGTCGGCGCCTCGGTGTTGGGCGTATCGAACGAATAGCGGATGGGCGGCCAGATCATCCAGCCGTTGTTCTCGATCTCGTCGCGATTGTAGGGGTCGCGGTAGTTGGTGATGGCGAGGAAGCCGCCGAATTTCTCTTCCGGATAGTCGACCAGCACCGGGAACAGGATCTCGCCCTTGTAGGAGACGACGAGCGGCCGATCGTTGGCAATCACATTGGAGAGCAGCGCCGCCACGAACAGCACGAGGAAGATCCAGAACGACCACCAGCCGCGCCGGTTGGCCTTGAAATTCTGCCATCGGCGGCGATTGACGGGCGACAGCCATGGGCGCTTGGCAGCGGGAAGGGTGGCCATGGTCGTCATACCTCCCGGCTCTCGAAGTCGATGCGCGGATCGATCCACATGTAGGTGAGGTCGGAGAGGATATTGATGACGAGGCCCATCAGCGAGAAGACGTAAAGAGTGGCAAACACAACGGCGTAATCGCGGTTGATCACCGACTCAAAGGACAGGAGCCCGAGGCCGTCGAGCGAGAAGATGGTCTCGATCAGCAGTGAACCGGCGAAGAAGGAGGCGATGAAGGCGCCCGGGAAGCCGGCGATGACGATCAGCATGGCGTTGCGGAACACGTGGCCGTAGAGCACCTTGCGGTCGGAAAGCCCTTTCATGCGGGCGGTCAGCACATACTGCTTGCGGATCTCGTCGAGGAAGGAATTCTTGACGAGCAGGGTGGTGGTGGCGAAGGCGTGCGTTGCCATGGCGAGCAGCGGCAGTGCCATGTGCCAGAGATAGTCGGCAATGCGCTCGGGCCAGCCCATGGCCGCCCAGCCCTCCGAGGTGAGCCCACGCAACGGAAAGATCGACCAGAAGGAGCCGCCGGCAAACAGCACGATCAGCAGGATGCCGAACAGGAAGCTCGGCACGGCATAGCCGACGGCGATGACGAAGGAGGTCCAGACATCGAAGCGGCTGCCGTCGCGGACTGCCTTGGCGATCCCGAGCGGGATGGAGATGCCGTAGGAGAGCAGCGTCATCCAGATGCCGAGCGAGATCGAGACCGGCAGCTTCTCCTTGATCAGGTCGATCACCGAAATCGAGCGGAAATAGCTCTGTCCGAAGTCGAAGCGGGCATAATTCCACAGCATCAGGCCGAAGCGTTCAAGCGGCGGCTTGTCGAAGCCGAATTCCTTTTCGAGCTTCTTGATGAACTCGGGATCGAGCCCTTGCGCCCCACGATATTTGGATGTGACGGCCTCGCCGCCCATCTGATCGGGCGCCTGCCTGCCAACATCGGCCCCAGCGCCGGTGAAGCGATCGGTGGCGCCGATGTCGGTGCCCTGCAGCTTGGCGAGTACCTTCTCCACCGGCCCGCCGGGCGCGAATTGCACCACGGCGAAATTGATGGCCATGATGCCGATCAGCGTCGGGATCATCAGGAGAAGGCGGCGAAGGATATAACCTGCCATGAACCAGAAACCCTCGTCTCGACGCGATCAGCGGGAAAGACCGGCCGCAGCCGCGCCGGCTGCGTCGTACCACCAGATGTCGGGGAAGCCGAATGAGTATTTCGGCAGGATCTCGGGATGACCGAAGCGATTCCAGTAAGCGTAGCGGGTATCCGTCGAATAGAACTGGGGAATAACGAAATTGTTGGCGAGCAGCACCCGATCGAGCGCGTGGGTTGCCGTAACCAAATCCTTGCGGTCGCCAGCATAAACAACCTTGTCGATCAACGCATCGACTGCAGGGTCCTTGATACCTGTAATGTTACGTGAACCCGGAATATTGGCTGCCGACGAGCCCCAATACTCGCGCTGCTCGTTGCCAGGCGACAGTGAGGTCGCCCAGACGCCGGTCACCATATCGAAGTCAAAATCTCGCAGCAGGTTCTGATATTGAGCACTATCAACAATCCGCATATCGAGTTTTATCCCGATCAGGTCGAGCGACTTGCTGAAGGGAGTGATTGTCCGTTGCTCACCTTCGGACTGGACGGGGTAGGAGATTGTGAAGGCCTCGCCCTTGGCGTTGCGCATCTGGCCGTTCTGAATGGTCCAGCCGGCCTCGGCAAACAGCTTTACCGCCTGTCGGAGATTTGCGCGCGCTGCTTCGGACGAACCTCCGACCGGGTTGGCATAAGCTGCGGTAAAGACCGACGCTGGGATTTGGCTTCTGAGTGGCTCAAGGAGTTTGAGTTCGTCCGGGCTGGGAAGGCCGCTCGATGCGAGGTCGGTGCCGAAGAAATAGCTGTTCACCCGGTCGGATTGATCATGCATGAGCGTTCGCCGCATGGTCTCGAAATCAAACGCGTAATTGAGAGCTTGGCGTACCCGCGCATCCTTAAATTTCTCGCGGCGGAGATTGGGCACCATTGCCTGCATGATACCTGACGAGCGCCGAGGAAAGTTTGTGCGCACCACCTGGCCATTCCGCACCGCCGGAAAGTCGTAGCCTGTGACCCAGCGGGACATGGAATTCTCTGCCCGGAGATCGTATTTGTCGGCCTTGAAAGCTTCCATCATGACGGTCGGGTCGAGATAATAGTCGTAGGTCATCCGATCGAAGTTGTTGGTACCGATGGAGACCGGCAGCTTCGCGCCCCAATAATTGGGATCGCGAGTAAGGCTAACCCGTCGGCCGGGATCTACCGCCGTCACCTTGTAGGGACCGGAGCCGAGCGGCGGTTCCAGCGTTGTCTCGCGAATGTTGCGCGGCTTTCCTGCGGCGTCAGTGCCCTGCCACCAGTGTTTCGGCAAAACGTAGAGTTGGCCGAGGATATTGGGCAGTTCGCGGTTACCTGGTGCGTCGAAGGTAAATCGGACAACGCGATCGCCGGCTGGCTCAGCCTTGACGACGTGGGAATAGTAGCTGGTGAAAGTTGGATAGATGTCCTTCAGCGTAGCGAAGGACCAGACGACGTCGTCCACCGTCACCGGCTCGCCATCCTGCCACCGGGCAGCCGGATTCAAGCGGAACTCAGCCCAGGCAAAATCCTTCGGATAACGCACCGCCTCGGCCAACAGAGGATAGGAGGCGGAAATATCGAGTTCGTTGAGCGAAGGAGTCTGCAGCGTCTCATAGGCAGGTGCCACCGCAGCGGTCGGAGTTCCCTTCGTGCCCAGGAAGACGTTGGTGCTGTCGAAGTTGCCCTCGACGCCGAAGCGGGCTTCGCCGCCTTTGGGGGCATCCGGATTGACATAGTCGAAATGGGCAAACCCGGCTGGATAGCGCGGTTCGCCGCCGAGCGCCGTTGCCGTTCGCCATTCCGGCTCCTCGGCGCGCGCCGGCGCGCTGGCCAGAAGCGGTAGAAGGATCGCAAGAGCGGCGATAATGAGTCGGCTCGGAAGGCTCTGGACCATGGGTCGAATCATCGAACGTCCCCGCACATTGGTTTTCCTTCTGAAATTTTCATCATTGCGGCTCGAAGGCAATGGTTTCGGTTGGCAGTGGACGAACCACTCGCCAACCGGGTCAGGTCCGGAAGGAAGCAGCCCCAACGAGCCTCGGCTCGGGTCACTCGTCGGCCTCCCACCCTCCATTTCCCAGGTTGCGAGCATGCCGGACACTCTGACGCCTGCCGATCAGACGGCCGCCTCGCCCTATCGGGTCCTTGCCCGCAAGTATCGTCCGCAGAGCTTCGCCGACCTGATCGGCCATGGCGCCATGGTGCGCACGCTCGAAAACGCCTTCGATACCGGTCGCATCGCCCAGGGCTGGATGCTGACCGGCGTGCGCGGCGTCGGCAAGACCACCACCGCCCGTATTCTTGCCCGCGCTCTCAACTACGAGATTCCCGGCGAGATCGATCGCCCCACCGTTCACATGGATCGCGAGGGCACTCATTGCCGCGCCATCATGGAAGGCCGGCATGTCGACGTCATCGAAATGGACGCCGCCTCACATACCGGCGTCGACGATGTGCGCGACATCATTGAGGCGGCGCGCTACAAGCCTGTGTCGGCCCGCTACAAGGTCTACATCATCGACGAAGTGCACATGCTGTCGACGCAGGCCTTCAACGCGCTCCTGAAGACGCTGGAAGAGCCGCCCGAGCATGTGAAGTTCGTCTTCGCCACCACCGAGATCCGTAAGGTGCCGATCACGGTGCTGTCGCGTTGCCAGCGCTTCGATCTCAGGCGTGTGCCGACCGGCGAGCTCGCTGCCCATCTCGACCGCATCATCGTCTCCGAGAAGGTCACCGCCGACCCCGAAGCGGTGGCGTTGATCGCCCGCGCCGCCGAAGGCTCGGTGCGCGACAGCCTCACCATTCTCGACCAGGCGATCGCCCATGGTGGCGGCCACGTGTCGGCCGACGCGGTGCGCGGCATGCTCGGCCTCGCCGACCGTGTCCGCGTCGTCGATCTGTTCGAGGCCGTGATGAAAGGCGATGTCGCGGCTGCGCTCGCCATCCTCGCCGACCAATATGACACCGGCGCCGATCCGGTGGCCGTGCTGTCCGATCTCGCCGCCTTTGTGCATCTGGTG
>JAGSYV010000079.1 GCA_018262505.1 Pseudomonadota bacterium | reverse complement strand
GGCGGTTTGAACGGCGGTCATCTCTGAAGATCCTTTTGGCGAAGAATCTTCAATCTTACCCCTTCATCCCGCTCTCACCCTAACTGTCGTGTACGGTGCGACTGGATCGGAGATTTACCTCAAGCCCTTGTTTTGGGCAGGAGATTTCTTTCGGGTTACACTCAGCTTTTCGCCGCCGCCTTGCGCCGCAGGCGCTGGATGAAACCAAGGAGCCCCAGCCTTTCAGCGGCGCATCTGACCTTCGGCTTGAGATCGAGAAGGGCGAGCACCAGGCGGCCGCTGAACGTCAGCGGTTGGCGAAGTTCGAGAAGGGCGGTGGTGTCGGCTCCGAGCAACTGCTTGTAGGATTCGGCGCCGATCGTCAGGTCGAAGACGGTAAGCCCAAGTTCGGCGGCTGAGGCGATGCAGCTCTCGAACGTCAACAGGCCTGGTGCCCAATTGGCAAAGCTCTTGTTGTAAGCGATCATCAGAACCAGGATGCGCCCGCCTTCGACAAGGCCGAGGCAGCCACCTATCAGTTGGTCGTCGAGACGCAGCCGGCCCACCCGTGCCAGCGATCCCTCCTCGACCAATCTGCGGTAAAAGGTCCGTTGGTTGGCCGCGTCTCCGCCGTCGTTGACATCGCAAAAGCGTTGCTGGCGCCAGTCGAGCAGTTCCTCCAGATCAGCGAGAGCCTCCGCCCCGGTCACAAAATCGAAAGTCAGGCGTCCCTTGTTCTCCAGCTTTCGGCGGTTCTTGATCAGTCGACGGGCAGTGGAGGGGTCGAAACGACGATCGCGGAGCTGAGAGAAATCACTATCGATCGGCAGCCTGCGGGCCGTGATGTTCGAAGGGCGCATGCGATGGGCTAGGCGCATCCGCTCTGCCGTTTCCGGCAGTACACGCTCGATCGAAAGCATGTCGGCCGGTGGCAGCATTGCCACGAGCGCGTCCCAGAGGCGGTTCATTGTCTCGGGGGCCGGCGCGAACTCCGGGCTGACGAAGGCAGAATGATAATCGCTGACGCCCCGATCGGGCAGCGTCAGCACGGTGACGCCATGGCGCCGTTCGCGCACCAGCGGCAGCAGGAACAAGGGCTGGCCGCCGTCCGACTTGCGGATGACGCCAACCCAGCATTTCATGCCGGCGGGCTGAAAGACAGCGAACCAGGCTTCGAGCCAACTGGGCGATTGAAAGGGAGTCCGCTCGAAGCCGGGAGTGGCAATCAGAGCTGGAATGGTGGCGGTATCGGAGAGGACTGCGATTTCATATCCTGTCAACGCACCCATCTCGTCCCCGCTGTGCCGCTGATGCACTAGGCGATAGACTAAGTTATACAACTGACCAAACTGTTTATAAACGCACTAGGTAAATTCGTCGAAATCGCAGCCGGTTTTGGCGATGGAGGAACACGCGGACATGGCGGATCGGACATCGAGCGTTCCCACCTTGACGGCGGATATCCTGCTCAAGGCCTATGCGGTCGGCATGTTCCCAATGGCCGAGAGCGCCGACGATCCCAACCTGTTCTGGATCGAGCCGGAATGGCGCGGCGTCATTCCGCTCGATGATTTCCGCGTCCCCCGCCGCCTGGCCCGTACGGTGCGCAAGGACGGCTTCGAGGTGCGGGTCGACGCCGACTTCTATGGTGTGGTCGATGGCTGCGCTGCGCCGGCTCCGGGACGCGAAAAGACCTGGATCAACGCCACCATCCGCAAGCTCTACGGTGAGCTGTTCCGGCGGGGGCATTGCCACACCGTCGAGAGCTGGAAGAACGGCAAGCTGGTCGGCGGCCTTTATGGCGTGTCGATCGGCGGCGCCTTCTTCGGCGAGAGCATGTTTTCAACGGTGACCGACGCCTCCAAGGTGGCATTGGTCCACCTCGTGGCGCGCCTCAGGGCTGGCGGCTACCGATTGCTCGATACGCAGTTCGTCACCGATCATCTCGCCCGCTTCGGCACGACCGAGATTCCAAAGCGCATCTATGGGCAGCGGCTGTCGGCTGCGCTCAGCACGCAAGGGGATTTCCACGCGCTGCCGTCGCTCATCACCGGCGCGGAAGCTCTTCGTTGGCTGTCGGCACAGGAGCCCGACGAGCAGGCCTAGCCGACTTCATGCGGCACCTTCTAAAAGGGCTGCAATCGGTTGAAACTTATGAATGAAAACCAATTCGGCTAAGATGACGGATCAGTCGAGGATTTGGCCGTTGGTGCCATCTCCAGCCGGGGCCTCGGTCGGGGCCTCCGCCGGTGCGTCTTCCATCATCATGCTGGGAACCGCGGGCTTGTCCGGCGGAATCGGAATGCCGCTGATGAAGGTGAGCACGACCGGCGCGCCATCGTCGACACTGCCGGCGCCGGCAGTGGTTTGGTTCGAGACCGCGACGCGCACATCCGCGCTGCTGGCGACCGGTGGCGGAATGTCGCTGTCCATGCGGCAGCCGATCAGCCAGACATCGTAGACCGGGTGTTCGACCGCGTTGAGACCGGGACTTGCCGCGAACATCCAGCCGGAGAAGATGCGCTTGATCTCGTTATCAAGGGTGATCTCCTCCACATCGACGAAACCATCGGTCTCAGCCGCCTCTGTGGCCGGGCGGCTATAACAGACCTTGGGCGTGACGCGCAGCGTTCCGAAGCGCACGGTCTCGTCGACATAGACGTCGAAATCAATGGTTCGGCCGGTGATCTTGTCGAGCCCGGTGAAGACGGCCACCTTATTGGCGATCTTCTCGGCTGCCGCCGGGCCGGCGAGAGCGGTCATCAGGCCGAGGGCCGCAAGCGGGAAGATGATCTTGAACGTCATGGATTGCATCTGACTGGCGTGGCTCTGGCTTGGCGCGGCGCGTGCCTTTGCGGCACCCAACACGCCAAATACGGCAAGCTCTGGGCATCCCCTTATCAGGGCAGATGTCGGAATGCTTCCAGAATCAGCTCGAAGAAACCATCGGCGTCTATTTTGGTGATCCAGGTGGCGTTCTTATCGCGCCCCGTCACCGCCCAACGGTCGACTACCGTCTGGCCGAAGCACAGGCCCGGTGTGGTTTCGATCTCGACGTTGACGAATTTGCCCTCGAACAGATCGGGCTTCAACAGATAGGCAATGGTGGTCGGATCATGCAGCGGGCCGCCGTCCGAGCCGTATTTCTGCTCGTCGAATCGCTCGTAGAATGACAGGAGGCCCACAAAAGCCTCGGATGCCCGGTGCTTCAGCGCGCCGAGGTCGGCAAGCCAGGCCTTGCGGATCAAAGCCTGATGGGTAACGTCGAGCGACATCACCACGATTTCGGCGCCCGAACGGAACACTCGCTGGGCGGCATGCGGGTCGACCCAGATGTTGAACTCGGCAGCCGGGGTCGAGTTGCCGCCCTCGATGTTGGCGCCGCCCATCAGCACGATCTTGTCGAGGCGGGTAGCGATGCGCGGCTCGCGGGCGATCGCCAGCGCGACATTGGTGAGCGGGCCGAGCGGCACCAGCGTCACCGACTTTTCCGGCCGACTCATGATCGTCTCGACAATGAAGTCCGGCGCGAACTCCGGGCGAAGAGGCGTCACCGGATCGGGGAAGGTCCAGCCGTTGAGGCCGGTCTCGCCGTGGACATACTCGGCGGTCTCGAGCTTGACAGCGAACGGCGCCGACGCGCCGGCATAGACCGGGACATCGGTGCGATCGATGAGCTCCAGGAGCTTCAGCGCATTGGTCGAGGTCTTGGAAAGACCGACGTTGCCGGCCACTGTCGTAATGCCCAGCACTTCGATCGCCTCCGGAAAGGCGAGCGCCAGCATGAAGGCGACGGCGTCGTCCTGGCCGGGATCTGTGTCGATGATGATCGAGCGTGGAGACATCCGAACATTTCCTCCGTTCATCGCTCGTCTTGGCGAGCCAATGTACTAACCTCTTTGAATCGCGACCTTATCCGCTTCATCCGGGGAGTCCAACAGCGCCGGCAACCCCCAATGGACTTTTCCGCCGTCCAATGAAAAACGGGACGGAGCGGTCCGTCCCGTGATCTTCCGGTGAGAAATCCCGCCACGATTCCAAATCAGGAACCGGGTGTCCAGGCGTCATAGTCGCCCGTCACGACGGGACGCCCCTCGCTGGAGGCGAGCGATCCCTTGGGGCGGTAGGCAGCCGCCGTACCGGTGAGGTTGGGCTGATGCGGCTTCTGCCAATCGCGCGGCCGATAGTGCTCGTTGGTTGGCGACTCGTTGACGCGATGATGCATCCAGCCGTGCCAACTGGCGGAAATCTTCGAGGCGTCGGCTTCACCCTTGTAGATGACCCAGCGTCGGGCGCCATCTTTCGTTTGGTAGTAGACATTGCCCAGTTCGTCTTCACCGACGCGCTGGCCCTTCCGCCACGTGTAGAAGCGGGTTCCCAGGGTTTGCCCGTTCCACCAGGTGAAAACTTCGATCAGCAGTTGTTTGAAGGTCATAATTTCCGGACCCATCGTACCGGCGCGACCAACGGCCTCGCCATCCACGTAGTTGCGCGGACTATGGCGAGGCGACAGGGTCTTGTCCAGAGCCATCGACTCTGGAACGACACGATGATTCCGCGCGACGGGAACATGCTCCGGGCTTTTTTGCGAAGCGAGGCTCAGCCCCGGCGGAGCGCTGGCCATGCTGGCTTGGCCGCCGGTTTCTCAACCGGCGCGGCATCGTCGGGCTTGAGGCCAGCCTTGCGTTCGAGTTGTTCTTTGGTGCGGAGAAACGCCTGCCACTGGTCGGCGGCCATGTTGCCGTTGCTTGGCGCTTCCTGGACGACGGGTGGAGGAGGGGCGTCTTCCGGCTTGCGGACCGGCTTGGTCGCCGCTGCCTTGCGAACGGCGGCGGCGCGCTCCCGCTGAGCCAGCATGGACTCCCGCACCCCCGCGATCTCAAAGGAGCCGCGCGGGCCGAGAACCAGTTCGCGCTGGTCGCGTTGCAGCCAGGCAATGCGTTCCTGCAACACCGCCGGCGAAATCGGCTTGACGACGATAAGGTTGGCGCCGGCCGACATGGCTTTGTCGATGATGGCGCGCGTCGGCGTCGCGGTCAGAATGATGACCGGAACGTAGCAGAGCGGTTCCATGAAGCGAGCCCGCACCATGTGCAACAACTGGTGCCCGCTGACGAGGCCGGCCCGCCATTCGCAGATGATGAGGTTGGGTGGCTCGTTCAGCATGGCGTGCAGAGCGGCCTCCGTGCTGTCGAACAGCCGGATGCGCCGCACTTTCATGGCATTCAGCATCGAGCGGATGATGCCCTGCATGGTCTTGGAGTCGTCGATGACCACGACATCCAGCTGCTCGTTGGGAACGGCATAGGTGGCGTGATGCGGCATGGCTCGTCGGCTCCAGAACTTGTGTGCAGCGACGCGCATTCTCAGGATGGGCGCGCCTTTGTTGGCAACGACGCCAAGCAGACCACAAAAGCCTCAAGAACCGTTGAATCGATATGGTTTAGGCCCTCTAAATCCTTTCGTTCGAAGCGTAGGAAAATAGGCATTTTCTATATGTAGTATGTAGGGATCACTTATGCGCTACATGATGTTGTCATGACGGCGAGAGTGGTCTAGCATTTCCTCAGTTGCCGGTGAGTCCCTTCTGTCTTTAGGGGGGACCACAGGTCGCGGCGTCTTTCTCCGAGTTGGTTGGCATCAGGGCAAGCGTCCAAGGGCGCGGCGAATCGGTTGCCGGCAAAGTTCCGTCAAGACGAAATTCTTCATCGTGGCGGGAAATCCGGACAGACCGGCGAAGGCTGTTGAAAGCTTCCGAAGTTTGGGGAAAACGCATTAACACTTAATTTACGGAATCGGCGGAACCCTACATGTAGGGGCCAGTTAAAGGTCATGGACACTAGATGAAGTGCGGAGCCGGCGAATGGCCGGAATTCTGCCCATTCGGCAAATGGTGCCCACGGACGTAAAATGGACCAAATACGATCAACCGGGCGCGCCCACGCGGCGTGTTTCCGGCACATTTCAAGGGGCTAAACAATGTTGTTCGAGCGGCGCTTTACCAAGGAAGGGCACTCGCCATACGACGGAATTGAATTCCGCGTGGCGGTCAGCGAGATCCGCAATCCCGATGGGTCCGTCGTCTTCCGCGCTGCCGATATCCACGTGCCGGCCGCCTGGAGCCAGGTGGCGAGCGATATCCTCGCCCAGAAGTATTTCCGCAAGGCCGGCGTGCCGGCCGTGCTGAAGCGCGTCGAGGAGAATGCCGTTCCCTCGTGGCTGTGGCGCTCCGTGCCCGATGAAGAGGCTCTTGCCAAACTGCCGGATGCCGAACGCATTGTCGGCGAGACCGACGCGCGGCAGGTATTCGACCGCCTGGCCGGCACCTGGACCTACTGGGGCTGGAAGGCTGGACACTTCTCGTCGGAAGAGGCGGCCCATGCCTTCCATGACGAACTCCGCTACATGTTGGCCACCCAGCGCGTCGCCCCCAACTCGCCGCAGTGGTTCAACACCGGCCTCCACTGGGCCTATGGCATCGATGGTCCGAGCCAGGGCCATTATTACGTCGACTTCAAGACCGGCAAGCTCGTCCGCTCGGCTACCGCCTATGAGCATCCGCAGCCGCATGCCTGCTTCATCCAGTCGGTCGAAGACGATCTCGTCAACGAAAGCGGCATCATGGACCTGTGGGTCCGCGAGGCGCGCCTGTTCAAGTACGGCTCCGGCACCGGCTCCAACTTCTCCAAGCTGCGTGGTGAAGGCGAGAAGCTGGCGGGTGGCGGCAAGTCGTCCGGCCTGATGAGCTTCCTGAAGATCGGCGACCGCGCCGCCGGCGCCATCAAGTCGGGTGGCACGACGCGCCGCGCCGCCAAGATGGTGGTGGTCGATATCGACCATCCCGATATCGAGCAGTACATCAACTGGAAGGTCAAGGAAGAGCAGAAGGTCGCGGCGCTGGTCACCGGCTCCAAGATCTGCTCCAAGCACCTCACTGCCATCATGGCGGCGATCACCGCCGAGGAGGCAACCGGCGACGATCGTTTCGACCCGCTGAAAAACCACGCCCTGAAGCGTGAGTTGCGTGCCGCCAAGCGGGCGATGGTGCCGGAAAACTATATCCGCCGCGTCATCCAGTTCGCCAAGCAGGGCTATACCTCGCTCGAATTCCCCGTCTACGACACCGATTGGGATTCCGAGGCCTATCTCACCGTCGCCGGCCAGAACTCCAATAACTCGGTGCGTGTCACCGACGCCTTCCTGCGGTCGGTCGAGACCGGCGGCAAATGGAACCTGACCGCCCGCAAGGACGGCCGCGTCGTCAAGACGCTCGAAGCGTCGGATCTGTGGGAAAAGATCGGCTATGCCGCCTGGGCGTCGGCCGATCCGGGCATCCAGTACCACACCACCATCAATGACTGGCACACCTGCCCGCAGTCGGGTGAGATTCGCGCCTCCAATCCGTGCTCGGAATACATGTTCCTCGACGACACGGCCTGCAATCTCGCCTCCGTCAACCTGTTGCCGTTTCTCAACGCCGACAAGAGCTTCGACGTCGAGGGCTTCAAGCACGTCTGCCGCCTGTGGACGGTGGTGCTCGAGACCTCGGTGACCATGGCGCAGTTCCCCTCGCGCCAGATTGCCCAGCTCTCCTATGAATTTCGTACCCTCGGCCTCGGCTACGCCAACATCGGCGGCCTCCTGATGTCGTCGGGCATCCCCTACGACAGCGCCGAGGGCCGTGCCATCTGTGGCGCCATTTCGGCGGTGATGACCGGCGTCGCCTACGCCACCTCGGCCGAGATGGCCAAGGAGCTTGGGGCCTTCTCCGGCTACAAGAAGAACGCTCAGGACATGCTGCGCGTCATCCGCAACCACCGCCTCGCCGCTCACGGCAAGGCGACGGGCTACGAGAAGCTCAGTACGCTGCCGGTGCCGCTCGACCATGCCTCGATCAAGGACAAGCCGCTGCTCGACGCCGCTGTCGCCTCCTGGGACGCGGCGCTCGCCCTCGGCGAGAAGCACGGCTATCGCAATGCCCAGGTTTCGGTGATCGCGCCGACCGGCACCATCGGCCTCGTCATGGACTGCGATACCACCGGTATCGAGCCCGACTTCGCCCTGGTGAAATTCAAGAAGCTGGCCGGCGGCGGCTACTTCAAGATCATCAACCGTGCCGTGCCGGATGCGCTGCGCACGCTCGGCTACACGGAAAGCCAGATTGCCGAGATCGAGGCCTACGCCGTCGGCCACGCCTCCATCGATCAGGCTCCCGCCGTCAACCCCGGCTCGCTTCGGGCCAAGGGCATGTCGGATACCGCCATCGACAAGGTGAAGGGGAGCCTCAAGAGCGCCTTCGACATCAAGTTCGTATTCAATCGCTGGACGCTCGGCGACGACGAGATGAAGAAGCTCGGCGTCAGCGATGCCCAGATGAACGATCCGTCCTTCGAGCTGCTTGCCCACATGGGCTTCTCCAAGGCCGACATCGAGGCCGCCAACACCCATGTCTGTGGCGCCATGACGCTGGAAGGCGCACCGCACCTCAAGGCCGAGCATCTGCCGGTGTTCGATTGCGCCAACGCTTGCGGCCGCATCGGCAAGCGCTTCCTGTCGGTCGAGAGCCACATCCGCATGATGGCGGCGGCGCAGCCGTTCATCTCCGGTGCCATCTCCAAGACCATCAACATGGCGAACGACGCCACCGTCGAGGATTGCAAGGAAGCCTACATGCTGTCTTGGCGGCTGGCCCTCAAGGCCAACGCGCTCTATCGCGATGGTTCCAAGCTCAGCCAGCCACTGAACTCGCAGCTTCTCGCCGATGACGACGACGAGGCCGAGGACGCGGCTGAATTGCTGGCGTCCCTGCCGGCCGCGGCACGCGCCGCGCTGATCTCCGAAAAGATCGTCGAGCGCATCGTCGAAAAGCACGTGCGCGACCGCGAGCAGGAGAAGCTGCCGACCCGCCGCAAGGGCTACACGCAGAAGGCCAAGATCGGCGGTCACACGCTGTTCCTGCGCACCGGCGAATATGATGACGGCCGCCTCGGCGAGATCTTCATCGACATGAACAAGGAAGGCTCGGCGCTCCGGGCTCTCCTCAACAACTTCGCCATCTCGGTGTCGCTCGGCCTGCAGTGGGGCGTGCCGCTCGAGGAATACGTCGATGCCTTCACCTTCACCCGCTTCGAACCGGCGGGCATGGTGCAGGGCAACGAGATGATCAAGAACGCCACGTCGATCCTCGACTACGTGTTCCGTGAACTCGCCGTTTCCTACCTGGGTCGCTATGAGCTGGCACACGTGGTGCCGGACGATCTGAAGCCGACCGGCGGCGAGGGCAGGGATACCAGCGGCCGTGGTGGCGATGCCGTAGTCTCCAAGGGCCTGGTGCGTGGCAAGCAGCTGAAGCTCGTTTCCGCGACGCCCGACCCGAAGGGCTCGGCCGGTGCCGGGGCAACCGGTACCAACGTCTCGGCCTTCGCGTCGGCGCGGGCCGGCGCGGCGGTGACCGGCGTCGGCGGCTCGGCCGCCACCGCCTTCCGCCGCGACGCCGAGGAAGCACCGGCACCGTCGACGGTTGGTGCCACACAGGCCCAGCCCGACTACGCAACGCGCGTCGCCCACGCCCGCATGAAGGGCTACGAAGGTGAATCCTGCTCGGAGTGCGGCAACTTCACCATGGTGCGTAACGGCACCTGTCTGAAGTGCGACACCTGCGGCTCGACCAGTGGTTGCAGCTGAGACGCTAAGTCCTTCATTCTTCAATGTGAAACGTCACGGTATCTGGCCTAAACGTCGCTATAGATGACATTTTCGGCGCTTATAGATGTCACAGCGGTGAGAGCCGGCACTTTAGGACCTGGACGCTCTTCGGAGCGCCCGGGTGCCAGGGGGAGGGGAAGCAATGGGAGCGCTTCGCCGAACCGTTCGGTGGTAGTTGCCGGAAGTGCGATACTTTGGGTTCAACCGTTGGGTTGCCCCGCGGGAAGAGGCGTGTTGTTGGGATACTCAAAGTTCTGGAAAAACAAGCCTTTGTTCTGAACCGGAGCTTTGAAAACAAAGGATTTTTGGGGCGCGGAATTTTCAGCCGCGCCCCGGGAAACGGGAGCCGGGCACCCTCGCGGTGTCCGGAAATCCTTGCGGGAACAAAAGGGGACCGTCGTCAAGGATGTGACGAATGGAAATCGAACAACCAGGTTGGGATGAATGTGGCCTCGCGAAGAGGGCAAGTGAGTCACAACCGATAAGAAAAAGGCTGGAGCGCAAAGCACCAGCCTTTGAACCCGTGAAGTACCAGCCAAGGCACTTACGGGCGACGAACGCAGATCAAGTCTCTGTCCGACGGTGACACGCGGAATATGGATGACGAAGGTCGGGGAGTCGAGCGGAACCTTGGCATTCGGAGTCATCATAAATGACGAACTCGACAAGGAACTCGGGCAAATCCTGGACGCCTGGAGAAGTGAAGCAACTAGGCGAGCTCGCAAAGGGAAACACCCCCACGCGAGTGATAGGCCTCAAACTTGGACGAACGCCAGACGCTGTTGCGACGAAGGCGTCTACGGAAGGGATCTCCCTCAAACCGACGAACCAGTCCCCATACGGGACGAAGTGACCAAGACCGCTCGGCTACCATGAAGCCGTTGAGGTCTGGAGCTACGAACACGAACCTGACCTGGGCGCCTGACAGTGCCCAGGCCGGCCAAAGGGGATAATCCAAAAACGGAGAGATGCATGCCGGACCGCAATCCCGTAGTCGATCTCGCCAACATCTCCACGCGACTAATGGCGGGTGAGACGGCGGACCATGCCCTTAAGGCAACTGTGGTCTTTGGGCCAGGGGAAGTACAAGACGAGGAAGGCGAACATCGATTCACCGTCGTGGCAACACGGGCCTTCCTCAAGGTAAAGCCAGAGGGCATGACGACGTGTCTAGGCAGTGAGCTCGGTAATGACGACGGCCTCGTGGTCGCTAAAGAGAAAAAGACCGTCAAAACCAGTGTCGGCGTAGAAGGTACCGTCGGTGCGGAACTTGATCTCGCGGTGGCTGACGGGGTGCCGATCAAGCCGACATTGGCTGGCAGCGCAAAGGGGGCGTATTCAGCCGAACGTGAGTTTACCCAAGAACGCTCGTTGCCCGCCGTGAAATATCGGGGCAGCGAGATGTGGGAGCTCTGTGAGCCATCAGAAAATGGCAAAGAGCGTAAGCCTCTTAATCGGCCTCTCATTGGTGGCCGCGTTCTCCTTGAACTAGAAGCGGATACGGCCTCTAACCGACGGACGGCACACTCTCAACTCTCGGTTTATCAACGAGATCTGGACTTCAAAGGCGGCTGGCTCAACTGCCTATCGCGGAATCAGAAAAAGCTCTTTGGCATCTTGGCTGCCAAGACCCTGACTAAAGAACCAGCCCTCTATTCCGGTACGGTTGTCCTAGCGTCCTCGGAGGTGGGAGACGGAGATGCCTGAAGGGTTCCTGCAGGACCATTTTGATGCCGGTTTCTTCGGAGCCGCCGATCAAGCATTTACCGACGGAACCACCAACATCACCAAATTGGCCCGAAGACTCGCGTTCGATCCCAAGCGAGACTTTCGGTATGCAGACCTCACAGGAGTCGATTTCTCCGAAAGCGATATCCGGGGATGGGACTTTACCGGAGCCGATTTGCGTGGTGCCCACGGCATCGGCGTCAAAATGGACGACGACCCGCTCATAGATGGGGCGGATGTCGAAGGATCACTGTTTGCTTTGCGTGCAGAACGGCGAGCGCTACTGCTTCGGCATCCCGAGCTCCGGCCTGAGGTTAACAGACGAGCGAGCATGTATTGGTCCGACGCGGCCTTATGGACAGACGACCAGCTCCGCAAGAGTGGCCCCGTCACGCTGGAAAAAGCGGCTTTGGTTCGTGCTGTCTTCTCCCTCATGACGGTGCCGGATTCGAGGGCGGCGATGGTTCCATTCATGGGACGAGCGCTTGCAGGAAAGCGGGAGTACCACGACTTCCTGATGCACCTGTTCGCGTCCGACGGTGTGTCCGGCCATGTCGGCCGAAATGCTGTGATGCAACTATCCCAAAATTTCAGGGACGAGCCGGGCGCATTCGGTGTGTTGAAAAGAATCGCTTTGGACGTACGCCACGACGGTATCCTGCGTCGGTGGGCTCTCGAAGGCGTGCTGGCGTCCTGTTTCTTTTCGGATGCCGTCACCGATATTATGCAAGCGTCCGTAGAGCTCAACGAGGACGGGCGGAGGGCCTTCGTTGGAGCATTCGCACAACGGTTCGGCAAAGAAGCACACGAAGCTGTAAAGAGCGCCAGCGGCAAATACTTGGACCTGCCTTTGCGCCTGACTTACGACAAGGCCATGAAGCTTGCCGAAGGATCCCTGTCCCGGGAAAAGAGAGAATATGGGTGGCGCGATGCTCCGCCAGCATTCTCTGACAAGAGAGCTGAAGGCAAAAAAGGGAGAGCGCAGGTGATTGTCGAGCACCTGGAGCGGCTTCAGGAGGCTGGGCTGCCGATTACATTCGCGAGCGATATTGCGTTGCTCTTCCAGACAGACGAGAAGCGCCCAGAAACTCAGAAGCGAGACGAGGATCGTCGGAATACCGGAGGGGTCATCCTACAGGATCTCACTGCACAGTCGGGCTAGGAGGGGCAATGGACGATCGCGAATTGAGGGGCTGGCTGCGATCATGCATTGCTACCGCCTGCGTCATTCGAATGAAGACAGTGTTCCGGTCTCGAATGTGATTTTCAGCGGCACTGAGGCTGTCACAGACTCGACAATCGCGGGAATTGCTCGTCAGCATCACCGATGCCGACCTGATTTCAGGCGGCCGCGTCCTCGCGATGAGGCTGGCTTCATCATCGGTGACGCGTCTATTACAGCCCATGGCGTTGATGTTGCCGAGAGAATGCGGACTGCCAGCGTCAATATTCGCTTTCAGGATGCAAATGAAGCGGCCATGACTGCGGCTGCACCTCATGAGGGACACGAGTCAATAGCTGAGCCTTCCCGAAATAAGTTATTGACGTTCAAGCTAAGTTTCCATGGCTTGAGTATCGACCTCGAAGAAACTTTTCATCGCTTAAGCAAATGGTGGCAGGGCCGACATGGAGCGCCTTCTGGGTGGAAACAGCCATAAGGTGAGAAGAATGACCGCCAATGAAAATTACCCAAGAACTTCGACAAAGCATCAAAGATCACTTGCGAAGGAAAGGGGGACGATCGGACTCAGCGTCGAACAGGAGCCTGTGGTCGAGTGACAGGTGCAACTGGCGCTGACCTAGAGGCGGTCAATGACACAGCAGCAGAAGTCTCTTCAGGATTCTCGATCTCGGCCTCAGTGGCTGTCGCCGCATGTTCCTTCCAGGCCTGCAGCATCCAATGTGGCAGCTGATCGTGTCGCTGAACCGCGACGCGAGCATTGCCGAACGGCATCACGGGTTTTAGGACTGTGCGGACCAGCAGGCTCTGTGGGTTGACCTGAATCGGCGCGATCAAGTCAGGTGCCAGAGTGATATCTTCACGGCTACTAAGGTAGAGCGGCACAACATAACTCATGCGCCCGTAATACCAGTAAGGAAGATGCAGTCTTCGATTGAGCGACCACTGTATCGCACCCGAGACGGCGCACATTTGAGCGACGCGCGGAGTATTCTGGAGGAACGGCACGCGTTCAGCGTTATCGTCGAGGATGTGATCGTGCATCATAACGATTTCGACACCCAGTGGGATGTCGGTCGGCGAAGGTATTTCAGGAGGAACCGGCAGAGTTGGTGCCGACATGTTCGATTCTACCGCCACAAGATAGAAAGGCTCACGATTGGGATTCCGATTGCGGGCGAATGCCAAATAAATCGGGGTGCCGTATCGTGTCTGCAGGTGTCCGGCAGTCACATAAAACTGGCTGTCACCCTGCGTGAACTGCCCCTGCTCAATGCTCCAAGCGATCTGAACTGCAAGGTATTTCTTTAGGACATGGAGATGATTGCCCCAGTTTTCGGGCAGCGCGGTGTCCGCAAGCCGCTCCAGCAGTTCGTTGGGTATGAAGGAGAACCGATGAAGCCGCTCCACAACTCGGTTGGTGTAGGGATCTCCCCAGGCGAAGAGGAGTTCTTCTTGGGTTATTGTCATCAGAATCTCCCCGCGTCCCTTTCGGCACGCCAGAGTATGTTGCCGCAGCGTAGAAGCGTTGGCGTTGCGTCGCAGGAAGATAGCTACTGGAAGCCGCCGTCCACAACCAGTACGACATTGGCCAATAGGCAATGCCTCGTTGCACGTTATGCACAAACGTCCCAATCCAACCGATAGTCCACGGCTCTCCGAATCGCTGCACGCGGGAATTTACTTATAGAGCGCGAATGCCCGAGTTAATTGGTGTTCTACCAAAACCGAGCTAACAATCGAATGTCCGCTGTCCTACTCGCCGCGGCATTCTTCTCTTCGGGTTGACGCAAACGTCGCATCTCGGAGGGTATCAGGGACGCCGCCTTTCCTATTCCGTACCGTCCCATCTTAGAGCCCGCCTAAAAAGATGTTGAGCGATATCAGTCGGTTGTGATTCTCGTTTGTTGTCGAGACAAATGGAGGATCCGATGACTTGGACCGATATC
>JAGSYV010000078.1 GCA_018262505.1 Pseudomonadota bacterium | reverse complement strand
GGCGTCGGCGAACAGCATCATGGTGTTGTCGCGGAAGAACAGCTCGTTCTCGACACCGGCGTAACCCGAGCCCATGCCGCGCTTGACGAACAGCACCGTACCCGCCTTCTCGACGTCGAGGATCGGCATGCCGTAGATCGGCGACGACTTGTCGGTCTTGGCAGCGGGGTTGGTGACGTCGTTGGCACCGATGACGAAGGCGACGTCGGCGGTGGCGAACTCGGAGTTGATATCCTCGAGTTCGAACACCTCGTCATAAGGCACCGACGCCTCGGCGAGCAGCACGTTCATGTGGCCGGGCATGCGACCGGCCACCGGATGGATGGCGTATTTCACCTCGACGCCCTCCGCCTTCAGCTTGTCGGCCATCTCGCGCAGCGCATGCTGGGCCTGAGCGACCGCCATGCCATAGCCCGGAACGATGATCACCTTGGAGGCGTTCTTCATGATGAAGGCGGCATCCTCGGCCGAGCCCTGCTTGACCGGCCGCTGTTCCACCGCGCCGCCCGCCGCCGCGACCTCGCCGCCGAAGCCGCCGAGGATCACCGAGATGAACGAGCGGTTCATGCCCTTGCACATGATGTAGCTGAGGATGGCACCCGACGAGCCGACCAGCGCACCGGTGATGATCAGCGCCGTATTGCCCAAGGTGAAGCCGATGCCGGCGGCCGCCCAGCCCGAGTAGCTGTTCAGCATCGAGACGACGACCGGCATGTCGGCGCCACCGATCGGCACGATGAGCAGGCCGCCGAAGGCGAGCGACACCAGCACGATCAGCCAGAACACCAGGTGACTTTCCGTGTTGACCAGCAGCACGATCAGCGCCACCAGCAGCACCGCCAGCCCCGCGTTGACGATGTGGCGGAACGGCAGAATGATCGGCTTGCCGCTCATCCGCCCGTCGAGTTTGAGGAAGGCGATCACCGAGCCGGTGAAGGTGACGGCGCCGATGGCGACGCCGATGCTCATCTCGATGAGCGCCTGCCCGTGGATCGAGCCGGGCACGCCGATACCGAAAGCCTCCGGCGCGTAGAGCGCGGCGGCCGCCACCAGCACGGCGGCGAGACCGACCAGCGAGTGGAAGGCGGCGACCAGCTGCGGCATCGCCGTCATGGGGATCTTGCGGGCGATATAGGCGCCGACGCCACCACCGATGGCGAGGCCGACGACGATCAGCGTATAGGCGCCGAAGGACGGCTTGATCGAGGCCAGCGTCGTGACGATGGCGATCGCCATGCCGAGCATGCCCAGGAGGTTGCCGCGCCGGGCCGTCACCGGGCTGGAGAGGCCTCTGAGCGCCAGGATGAACAGGGCGCCCGAGACCAGGTAGAGGACGGCGGAAAGATTGGCTGTCATGTCCGTGCCCTCAGTGCTTTTTCTTGTACATGGCGAGCATGCGACTGGTGACCAGGAAGCCACCGAAGATGTTCACCGAGGCCAGGACGACGGCCACGAAGCCGAAGCCGCGCGACACACCGGTGCCCGGCGCCAGGAACTCGACGCCGACGGCCAAGAGAGCGCCGACGATGATCACCGAGGAAATGGCGTTGGTCACCGCCATCAGCGGCGTGTGCAGGGCCGGCGTCACCGACCACACCACGAAGTAGCCGACGAAGATCGCCAGCACGAAGATGGAGAGACGGAACACGAAGGGATCGATGACGCCACCTGACAGGGCGTGGGCGGCGGCACCGGCCACATCAGTGGCGGCACCAGCCTGACCGGAAGCGACGGCATCGGCGGCGGCGTTGGCGGCGGCTTCGGCAGCGCGGGCCGCCTCGGCGGCGACGCGCGCGGCGAGCCGCGCCTGTTCAAGGGCCTGTTCGGCCGTGAGCATAGAGGACATCGGATGGTCTCCGCGTCAGTTCAGGAAAGCAGGATGGATGACGGCACCGTCGCGCGTCAGCGCGGTTGCCTTGACGAGTTCGTCGTCCCAATTGACGGCGAGAACCTTTTCCTTTTTGTCGATCAGCGTCTCGACGAAGGCATAGAGGTTCTTGGCGTAGAGCTGGGAGGCGGTGGCGGCGATACGGCCGGGCACGTTCTTGTGGCCGACGATGCGGATGCCTTCCGGCGTGGTCACCACCTCGCCGAGCTGCGCGCCTTCGACGTTGCCGCCGCGCTCGACGGCGAGGTCGACCAGCACCGAGCCCGGCTTCATCGATTTCACCATGTCGGCGGAGACCAGGCGCGGCGCCGGCCGTCCGGGGATCAGCGCCGTGGTGATGACGATGTCCTGCTTCTTGATGTGCTCGGCGACCAGCGCCGCCTGCTTGGCCTGGTATTCGGCCGACATCGGCTTGGCATAACCCGCCGCCGTCTCGGCCTGCTTGAACTCTTCGTCCTCCACGGCGACGAACTTGGCACCGAGGCTTTCCACCTGCTCCTTGGCGGCCGGCCGCACGTCGGTTGCCGTCACCACGGCGCCGAGGCGGCGGGCAGTGGCGATCGCCTGCAGGCCGGCGACGCCGGCGCCCATCACGAAGACGCGCGCCGCCGGCACCGTGCCGGCCGCCGTCATCATCATCGGAAAGGCGCGGCCATATTCGGAGGCGGCGTCGATCACCGCCTGATACCCGGCGAGGTTCGCCTGGCTCGACAGCACATCCATCACCTGCGCCCGGGTGATGCGCGGCATGAATTCCATGGCGAAGGCGGTCACGCCAGTATCGGCCATGGCCTTGATGGCGGCGTTATCGCCATAGGGATCCATCATGGCGATGGCGAGCGCACCCTTCTTGAGATGCGACAGGATCTCCTGCGACGGGCGCCGCACCGTCAGCACGATGTCGGCGTCCCGCGCCGCGTCTGCCGCCGTCTCGGTCAACACCGCACCGACCATCGAATAATCGAAGTCCAGGATGAGCGACCGCACCCCCGCCCCGGCCTCGACCAGCACCGTGGCACCGAGACCGATAAAACGCTTGGCCGTATCGGGCGTCATGGCGACACGCCCCTCTTCGGAATCGGGTTCTTTTAACACCGCAATCTTCATTGAGCTTCTCCAGGGTGTCTCGCATGCGCCGGCACCGAGAGAGCCACCCCGTGAGGCGCTCCCATCCCCGCCTTCCCTCCCCGGAACGCAGGCCGAGGCCGACCAGACCTCCGGAAAAACTCCTAGAGCGTTTTGCTTGCGTAATGCAACGTAACCTTCGGGGGTCGATCCATGGCCATGCATCCGCCGCTGGTAGGGTTTCCTCTCTAGGTATCTGACCGGAAAGGGAAAACCCGCCAGCGAGCCGGCGGGTTCATTTCTTTGCGCGCAAATACTTATCAACGATGGGCGGTCATGCCTGCTGGGCGATCGCCGCGTCGAGCGCTTCGAGTTCGCCGATCATTCGCTCGATCACCGAAAGACCCATCTGCCAGAAGGCCGGATCGCTGGCGTCGAGGCCGAAGGGCGCCAGGAGTTCCTTGTGGTGCTTGGTGCCGCCCGCTTCCAGCATGGCAAAATACTTGTCCTGGAATCCAGCCTCGGCTTTCTCGAATACGGCATAGAGCGAGTTAACGAGGCAATCGCCAAAGGCATAGGCGTAGACGTAGAAGGGCGAATGGATGAAATGCGGGATATAGGCCCAGAAGGTCTCGTAGCCCGACCCCAGGGTGATGGCCGGCCCGAGGCTCTCGCCCTGCACGCCGAGCCAGGCCTCGTTGATGCGGTCGGCCGTCAGCTCCCCCTCGCGGCGCGCGGCGTGCACCTTGCGCTCGAAGGAGTAGAAGGCGATCTGCCGCACCACCGTGTTGAGCATGTCCTCGACCTTGGAGGCGAGCAGCGTCCGCTTTTCGGCCGGCGTTGCCGCGTTGCGCAACAGCGACTGGAAGGTCAGCATCTCGCCGAACACCGACGCCGTCTCGGCCAGCGTCAGCGGCGTCGGTGCCATCAGGGCGCCCTGCCGGCCGGCCAGCACCTGATGCACGCCGTGGCCGAGTTCGTGGGCGAGCGTCATCACGTCGCGCGTGCGGCCGAGATAGTTGAGCAGCACGTAGGGATGTGCCGACGGCACCGTCGGATGGGCGAAGGCGCCGGGCGACTTGCCCGGCCGCACCGGCGCATCGATCCAGCGTTCGTCGAAGAAGCGGCGGGCGATATTGGCCATCTCCGGCGAGAAGCGGCCGTAGGCGTCGAGCACCATCGCCTTGGCCTCATCCCATGACACCTGACGGGTGACGGCGCCGGGGAGCGGCGCGTTGCGGTCCCAGTAGGGCATGGTCTCGCCGCCCATCCAGCGCGCCTTGAGCTGGTAGTAGCGATGGCTGAGGCGCGGATAAGCTGCCCGCACCGCCTCGACCAGCGCGTCAACCACGTCGCGTTCAACGCGGTTGGCGAGATGGCGGGAGTCGGCGATGTCCTTGAAGCCGCGCCAGCGGTCGGAGATTTCCTTGTCTTTCGCCAGCGTATTGGTAATGCGGGCGAAGATGCCGATGTTCTCGCCGAACACCTTGCCCAGCGCCTCGGCCGCCGCCTGCCGCTTGGCCGGCTCCGACTCCTGCAGAAGATGCAGCGTCGGCTCGATGGCGAGATCCTCGCCATCCACCGGGAAGCGCAGGCCGGCGATGGTCTCGTCGAACAGCCGGTTCCAGGCCGAATAGGCGGTGATCGACTTCTCGTGGAACAGTTCCTCCACCCGGTCCTCGAGCTGGTAGGGCTTGTCGAGACGGATGTCGGTCAGCCAGGGGCGATAATGGGCGAGCGCCGGATCGGCGAAGCCGGCCTCGATCAGGCCGTCATCGATGCGGTTGATTTCCAGCTCGAAGAACAGAAGACCCGAGGAGATGGCGGTGACCTTCTCCTGCACGTCGCCATAGAACTTCATGCGCTGGGGATCGGTGGTGTCGCCTGAATAGAGAAGACCGGCATAGGACATCACCCGTCCGAGAAGATCCTGCAGCTTCTCATAGTCGGCAATCAGCGCCGCGAAGGCGGACGCGCCGCCCGGTGCCTTGAGGATCGCCGCGAGCTTCCCCTTGGCCCGGTCGGCCAGGTTGACGGCGGCATCCCCAGCCACCTGGATATCGCGCTCGATAGACGGATCGTCGGGCGAGGCATAGAGCGCCGAAAGATCCCACTCCGGCAGCACCTCGGCAACGGCACCGGTCTCTGCGGGATGGAAAACGGGACGGGGCAGACGGAAACGGCTCATCGAACGGCAACTCCAAATGCGGCGCAAGGCGCCATTCGCAAGACTACGTGCTCCGGCCACCGACGATCAACGGGAAATGTCGGTGAAAAATGGGGAGCGATGGCCGCAGCCTAACCTTCTCTTAACCCTTTGGTCGGCACAGTGCCCCGAATTGGCACAGACGCGGAAGGACGGACTAACGCATGGCCGCTCGCATCCTGATCGTTGACGACGATCCGATCCAGCGCCGCCTCCTCGAAGAGGCCGTCAAGCGCTTCGGCCACGAGGCCGTCACCGCCGACGGCGGCGAAGCCGGCCTTGCCAGGCTGGCCGCCGCCCGTGGCGAGTTTCAGTTGATGATCCTCGACCTCGTCATGCCCGACCTCGACGGCATGGCGGTGCTCGAACGCCTTGCCAAAGCCGGCGAGACCCTGCCGGTGATCGTCCAGACCTCGCGCGGCTCCATCGACACCGTGGTCGGCGCCATGCGGGCCGGCGCCTTCGACTTCATCGTCAAGCCGGTCAATCACGAGCGCCTCGCCGTTTCCATCCAGAACGCGCTGAAGGTCACCGCCCTCGAAGGCGAGATCCGCCGTAGCAGGCGGTCGACGCCCACCAGCCTCGGCTTCCGCGACATCATTACCAAGAGCCAGGAAATGGCCCGCGTCCTTCGCCTCGGCGAACGCGCCGCCACCTCCGGCATTCCCATCCTGATCGAGGGCGAGAGCGGTGTCGGCAAGGAACTGGTCGCCCGCGCCATCCAACACGCTTCCGATCGCCGCACCAAGCCCTTCGTTACCGTCAATTGCGGCGCGATCCCCGAGAACCTCGTTCAGAGCACGCTGTTCGGCCATGAGAAGGGCGCCTTCACCGGCGCCGTCGACCGCCACACCGGCAAGTTCCAGGAGGCGCACACCGGCACGCTGTTCCTCGACGAGGTCGGTGAGCTGTCGCTCGACGTGCAGGTGCAACTGCTGCGGGCCATCCAGGAGGGCGAGATCGAACCGGTCGGCGCTCGCCGGTCGCAGAAGGTCGACTTCCGGCTGATCTCGGCCACCAACCGTCGCCTGCTCGACATGGTGAAGGAGGGCCGCTTCCGCGAGGACCTCTACTACCGGCTCAATGTCTACCCGATCTTCGTGCCGCCGCTCCGCGACCGCCGCGAAGATATCCCGCTGCTGCTTGAGCATTTCGTTTCCCGCTTCGCCGCCGAAGAGGGCAAGCGACGCATCACCGGCATCCGGTCGGACGCCGTCGCCATGCTCAGCGCCTTCAACTGGCCGGGTAATATCCGCCAGTTGGAGAATGCCGTCTTCCGTGCCGTCATCCTTTGCGACGGCGGCGACCTTACCGTCGACGAATTCCCGCAGATCGCCGCCCAGACCGGCCACGTCTCGGCCATTCGCCGCGTCGAGGGCACCGATGCGCCGCCGACGCTGGAACCGGTGGTCATCGAAAGCGCCTTGCCGCCGGTTGGCCACGAAGACGGCCTGATCGGCATCGCCGTCAATTCCGGTCCGGGCCATGATCCGGCCCCCTTCGGCTTCCTGCGCTCGCTGGCCGACGACGGTCACGTCCGCCCCCTTGTCGCCATCGAGGAGGAGATGATCCGCCTCGCCATCGACCACTACAGCGGCCGCATGGCCGAAGTGGCGCGCCGGCTCGGCATCGGCCGTTCGACGCTCTATCGCAAACTCAAGGAATACGGCCTCGCCGACGGCGAAGACGACGCGGGTGTGGCCGCTGAGTAACAAGACGCCGTTATTCGACCTTTGGCGGAGTGTCGGCCTTGTCGACGCGTCGCCGAACCGCCAAACAGACCTTTAAGCATTTCCTGGCAGGCCCATGCCCGCAGGAATGGCCGTGGTGAACGTCATGATCTCCTCGCTGTCCAGACTTCTGCTTTCTACCGCTGTGATCGGCCTTTCAGCCGTGCCCGCCTTTGCCGAGGCCGGCTTCGACCCGTTTGGTGCCAAGGCCACCGACACGGCAACGCCGGGCGCCGTCGAGACCAAGGTTCTGCCGCCCGCTTCGGATGCGACAGCCACTCCCGCTGGGACAACGGCCCCCACAGCCGCTCCCGCGGCGCCGGCAGCCGCTGCCACAAC
Organism: Pseudomonadota bacterium; assembly: GCA_018262505.1. Lineage (GTDB taxonomy): Bacteria > Pseudomonadota > Alphaproteobacteria > Rhizobiales > Pleomorphomonadaceae > Pleomorphomonas. The sequence continues at coordinate 12,366 of JAGSYV010000078.1, read as the reverse complement.
GCCCACGGTCGCTCCCGCCGCACCGGCAACCGAGACCGCGGCCCCCGCAGTGGCGCCCGCCGCTGATCCGGCGCCGGCCCCAGCCCTTGCCACGACCTCCCCCGACATGCCGATCGATCAGGCGATCGTCGCCGAGATCGGCAAGGTGGTCGCCTCGGCAACGGGCGAAGCCCGCCGCCGCGCCGATGCCGTTGCCAAGGTCTATGCCGCCCGCGCCAACCAGCCGCTCTGGGTCGAGGGCGATCACTATTCCGCCAAGGCCAAGGCGGTGATCGCCCGCCTTGGCGATGCCGTGGAAGACGGGCTCAACCCGATAGACTACGCCCTGCCCGAGGCCGACCTCTCCGCCCCGACAACCGAACTGGTGGCCAACGCCGATCTCCGCGTTTCCATGGCGGTGGCGACCTTTGCCGAGCAGGCCTCCGGCGGCCGTGTCGCGCCGCTGTCCATCTCCAAGGACATCACCCGCACGCCTGAACGCATTTCCGCCGACAAGGCGCTGGTCGCCGTTGCCAACGCCAGCGATGCCGCCGCCGCTCTCGACGGCTTCAATCCGCCGACCGAGGGCTTCCGCCGCCTCAGGGCCATGCTGGCCGAGGTGCGGGCTGCCAAGGAGACCACCACCGGATCGGTATCCACCGAGCCGGTCGTCCTGACGAAGTCGCTGAAGCCCGGCATGAGCGACGACGGCGTGCCAACCCTGCGCAAGCGGCTCGGCGTCGCTGCGCCCGAAACCGGCGCGGATCCTGCCCTCTATGACGAGGCGCTAATCACCGCCGTCGAGGCTTTCCAGAAGGAAAACGGCCTTTCCGCCGACGGCGTTGTCGGCAGCCGCACGGTCGCTGTCCTCAACGGCGCTCATCGCGACGTCGAAGGCGAAATCATCGCCAACATGGAAATGTGGCGCTGGATGCCGCGCAACCTCGGCCAAGACTACATCCTCGTCAATGTTCCCGAATTCAAGGTGCGCGTCTTCCGGCATGGGCAGAAAGTGCATGAAGCCCGCGTCGTGGTCGGCAAGGCCACCAACCAGACGCCGATCTTCTCCGGCGAACTGCAGTATTTGGTGGTGAATCCCTATTGGCACGTTCCCGAGTCGATCAAGGTCAAGGAGATGCTGCCCGAGATCCAGGCGGATCCGGCTGGTTATTTCTCCCGCCATGGCTATGAGGTGACCTGGGACGGCCAGCTGATCGACCCGACTCGCGTCATCTGGGATGAGAACGCGGTGAAGGCGGTCGGCATTCGTCAGGTGCCGGGCGAGGCCAATGCCCTTGGCCATATCAAGTTCATGTTCCCGAATCAGCACGCCGTCTATCTGCACGACACACCGCTCAGAAGTCTGTTCAACCGGGACGTTCGCGCCTTCAGCCATGGCTGCGTGCGCGTCGACGACCCGATGGCCTTCGCCGACGCCGTTCTTCAGGGCGACCCTGAGTGGACGGTCCCCAAGCTGCAGGCGATGTTCGGCGGCGATGAAAAGCGCGTCGACATCGCAACGCACCTCAAAGTGCATCTCGCCTACTTCACCGCCTTCGTCGACGACGGCGGCAAGTTGCAGATCCGCGACGACATCTATGGCCACACCCAGGCCGTCAAGAAGGCGTTGGGCATGTCGCAGGTCTGATCTGCAGCCACGCGATTTTCCCGGCTGGACACCTGCTTCGCCTTTGGCGGAGCAGGTTTTTTGGCGTTTATCACATGCCATAAACTACCCACTTGGCCTTTCGGCCGGTGGCGGGTATTGTACGCGCCGTGAATTCCAGGGGAAGTTTCCACCATCGGTGCCTAAGCCGGCCTTCATTGGCTTACGGTAAACCGTTGCTTAATTCTCTCCGCCAATAATCAGAGTTGGCTGGAGACGAGAGCAAGCGGACAAAGACGCGTGAAAACCCGGACAACGAACACATCATCAGGGAGAGGAATCGCTTCAATGAAAGCAGCCAAGGCTTTCGGCGCATCAGCGAGCATTTCCTCTTCCCGCCTTACCCTTGCCGCCGGTCGCGCGGCGCTCGGCGCCTTCGTGGGCACTGCTGCGGCGCTGGCACTCTTCGCCTCGGCGGCGAAAGCGGCGGATAATCGCACTCTCGACCTCTACAACATGCATACCAAGGAACGGCTGACCATCACCTTCAGGAAGGATGGCCGTTACGTTCCCTCCGCTCTTGCCGAACTCAATCGCTTCCTGCGCGACTGGCGACGCAACGAAGCGACACGCATGGACCCGCGCCTGTTCGACACGGTGTGGGAACTCTACCAGAAGTCCGGCTCGCACCAGCCGATCCAGGTGGTCTGTGGCTACCGTTCCCTCGCCACCAACAACATGCTGCGGTCCCGTTCGTCCGCCGTCGCCAAGCACAGCCAGCATTCCTTGGGCAAGGCGATGGACATGAACATTCCCGATGTGTCCGTCGACAAGCTGCGCATGATCGGCGTTCAGATGCAGAACGGCGGTGTCGGCTGGTATCCGTCGGCCAACAGCCCCTTCGTGCATATCGATGTCGGCTCGGTACGTGCCTGGCCGCGCCTCACCCGCACGCAGCTCGTCGGCCTGTTCCCCAATGGCAAGACAGCCCACATCCCGGCCGACGGCAAGCCGCTGCCCGGTTACCAGCAGGCGCTCGCCGAGTTGCAGCGCGAGAAGGGCACCACCGCCGTCGCCATGGCTTCGGCCAATCCGTCCTCAGGCGGCAAGGGCTTGCTCGCCATGTTGTTCTCGAACGACGAGGAAGACAACGCCGAGGAGGTCGGCTCGGCCAATGGTGAGGGCGATGCGCCGGCCGTCGCCACCAAGCTGGCACCGGTGGTTATGCCGAAGCCAACCCCGCCAGTCGTTGCCCCCGCGGTGCCGACCACCCCCGTGCTGACCGCGGCCTTCACGCCGCCGGTCGCGCCGGTGGCGCCCGAACGGCGGGTGACCAGCCTCGCCGAGGCGACGCTACCGGCCAACCTCGAGCCCGCCGCCGTTCCCCAACTTACCGGTGCCGATCGGTTGGCGATGGACAATGTGCCGCTGCCACAGGCCAAGCCATCCGAGATCGCCGAGGACTCGGTCGAGGTGGCCATGGCCGACGCGCCAATGATGCTGCCGCCGGTGAAGCCGCCGGCACCCGTCGAGGTACCGCTGCCGATGGCCGCCAGCCGTCAGGACGACGCCATCGCCGCTCAGCTCGCACTGGCCGAGGTCGCTCAGGATCAGGCGCCGCAGCCTGCCAGCGCACTTTCCTTCGCACCGCCCGCCGAAGCGCCGCTGCCCGTTGCCGCCGCTGCCCGACAGCCCGTGCAGATGGCAGCCCTGTCGCCCACGTCCCGCAAGCCGGCGCCGCCGCCCCCGACCGCCGAACTTGCCCGGCCGGTGATCGACGGCGGCAAGAGCGACATGTTCGGCAATCTTGAACTGCCGGAAACCGCTTCCGAAGATGGCCCCCTGCTTCTCGATGGCAGCCAGTCCGTCTACTGGGGCCGCTTCCGGACGCTGACGCATCCGGATCAGTTGCATCTCGCCACGATGTTCGAAGCACCGGCCCAGGTGGTGAACACCACCTTCTCGGCCCAACCCTACGGCGCGCTGGTGTCGACCCGCTTTGCCGGTCCGGTCGCGGCGCCGACGGAAGTCATCGATTCCACGCGGCGCCAATTGGCCATGCGCTGAGAGCCATCTTGCAACAGAACGAGAAACGCCGGCCTTTTGGGTCGGCGTTTTTATTTTCAGCCCGAGCTGCGGCTACACGACCACGTTGGGCCTTCACGCAAGGAGGGTCGCTCGGTCGCCGAATACGCGCAGCACGGTGAGGCGACCGGTGGCAAAGGCCCCCGTGTCGATGCCGATGCGCCCCGGTGCGAAGACCGGCTCGTTGGCCGGCGTGTGGCCATGCACCACCGTGATGCCCAGCCCGTTCGGCTCGCTGACGAAAGGCTCGCGGATCCACATGAAATCATCGTCATTCTGTGCTGCGAGCGGCACGCCGGGACGAACACCGGCGTGAACGAACAGCACATCCCCGAAGCGGACCGACACCGGCAGACGCCTCAGAAGACTGACATGCGCCTCCGGCACCGTCGCCCGGACAATCTCACCCAGCCCACCAAGGCCACCACGATGCCGCGACAGACGCGTCAGGTCGATGCCATAGGAGTCGAGCGTCTGCTCGCCCCCGAAATCCAGCCACCCCATGTTGGCGTGAGGATCGTCGAGGAAGGACAGAAAAGCCTCATCGTGGTTGCCGCACAGCGACAGCCGCTCGAAGCTCGGTGGTGGCGCACCGGCCAAATGATCGAGAACGTCGGCTGACTGCGGCCCTCGATCAACGAGATCGCCAAGGTAGAGAATGATCCGTCGTTCGGCGGGCGTATTGGCAGCGTCGGCAAAGACCTGCTGCTCGGCCGCCTTCAGCTCGGCATAACAACCATGCACGTCGCCGATGGCATAGATGACCGTATCCCGAGGATCGATCTCCACGCGCTCGCGACGGTCCACGGACGGAGCCGGTTCCGATTTTGTGCCAAACCCGAGAAGCGATCGAACCGCGGTGAGCAATAGGGAACTCCAGACTGAAGCGGCGAGCCGGTTCAGCACCGGCGAAAGGTCTATCGGCGATGCGGCCGGCAATACGACTTGTATTTACGTATTTATCCGGTTTACGCTTGGAAAGGTCCAGTGGTTTCTCCCGGCACCCGTTGAATTTTACCGAGACGGTTAAGGCTGTCCGGGGTAGATAGAGTGAAAACGGCAACCGAGCCATTCGGTTCCGCACCCGGACATCTGCCGAAAGGCCTCAAGCTTTTCACCTCGGCGGGCGTCTGACTTTAGGGAAGTTGTCGATGCAGTCGCTGAAGCTGTCCGCGCCCTTCATAGGCCTGTTCTCCACCGGATTGCTTTGCCTTGGTCTTTACGGAATGAGTGTGGAGTCCGCTCCCTTCCTCAGGACGGCCGGCACCGCACCTGATCGGCTACAGGCGGTGGCGAGCCAACCGGACGTGCCGTTCCTGTCCAGCAAGCGGGCGCTCGGCCTTTATGAAGTCGATTGTCACCGGCTTGCCTTCGAGCCGACCGCCGAGCCGATCCCCTTCGAGGATCGTCCACGCCTCAACGAAGGCTGCTATGAACGCGCAAAATCTTTGGTGGAAGCCGCGCCGGGCAATGCCATCCTGTGGCTCTCACTGGCAAGGTTCGCGGCCACCGATGCCGCTCGGCGCGACGAGACCTTCCGCGCCATTGAACTCAGCCGCGCCTATGGCCCCTGGCAACATGCCCTCGCCGCCGACAGGGCGCAGCTCATATCTCTGATGCCGGACGCGCCTCCGGCGATCAAAGCGATCGCCGACGCCGATATCGAAACGCTGGCTGCCAGCTACCAAGGGCGCGATGACCTGGCCAAGATCTACATTGCCACGCCCGACAGGCGCGACCGCATCACGGCGGCCATCGAAAGGCGGCCAGTCAGCGAACAAAATCAGTTCCTGGGTCTCGTCCGACGCACTATGCAGTGAAGTCCGACGCATCCGGCGCCGTTCCCGAGGTCCGTCCGCTTTGCCATTGCATTTTTAGAGCGGCTCAATGGATGCGCCGAAGCGCCCGCCAAATCAGGTTGAACAACCCTGGTCAGCCGGCGAACTCGGGAAAATCATGAATAGTCTATGGCGATCAGACGAACTCCAATCTGATCGCCGCTCTCTCAGCGAACGGAACGCCGGACGTCGGCAAGCACGGCCGGCAACAGCGTGCCAACCTCGGTGCGGCTCATGCCGGGACGAATGCGCCGGTCATAGAGCATCGACACCACTGCCCTGTCGAAAGGCATGAAGCGATCGTGGCGTGAAGTGTCATTGAACACCGACGCATAGAGCGCGGCATTGTCATTCATCGGGCCAAGCCCCTGAAGGATTTCCTCGACCATGCAACGGCGGAACAAGCTCTCGCCTTCATCGGATACGATCACCGCCGTGGAGCGAACGATGCCGACCGAACTCGGATAGACCCGCACCAGACATTGCCCCGGCGCAGCGCCGTGAGTCCCTTCGAGCACATCCGACTGCACGGTGCCGACATAATCGGCGCGATCAACCACATAGACGGTGAAATTGGGATTTTCGCCGGGCCGCGCCATGCGAATGTCGAGCCCCTTGACGAGGCGCGGCAGGCGGGAAACGAAGCCGGCGATCTCGCGCTGGCGATCCTTGTCGGCCAGATTGAGGACACGGACGCGTACAGTGCTCTCGAACTTCTTGACACTGCTGCCCGCCGCCACGCTTCCGTATTCGACGCCGAACACGGTTTTCTGGAAGCCGTCCATCAACTCATCGTCGGAAAAGCTGCCGATGCTTTCAGCCCGCACGGAACTGGTGCAAAAACCGCCGGCCGCAGCCAGCGTCACCACGAGAAGCATCAGCCCGAACATTGTCCTGAAAGCCGTCATGACCACCTCGCCGTAAGGGGATGGAAACGCCTCGAACCCAAGGAGAGAATTGACCAGACCTTGCCTCAGGTCAATCCAACTGATCACAGATGCGTGACGCAATTGTGATCATTGACGGCCAACAATCGAGCACAATAGTCCACCGTCGGCCGCCACAAATCAGCGCAACCCGCCGGCTGCTTGGCAATCGTGTCCCTTTCGTGCAAAACGAAAGGCGAACAACCAGTGTCACGCGCCGATTCGGCGAGAGGGTCTGGCCCCGCCTTCGACCTTCAGTCGGACAGACGAGGCGGCATGCCGCTAGAACAATTTCTGCAAAAATGCATCGCGATTTTGCGTCGGAAATTGCGTCATATCGAGAGGGAGCATGTCCGGTGCCCATTTACCGGACCGCTCGTAGACCGCCGGAGACGATCGGATCATCATGAGCGAAGAGAGCCGCCTCGTCACAGGCGAGAAGCGCGCCGAGGATTTTGAGCAATCGATCCGGCCGAGCGCGCTTTCTGAATTCGTCGGTCAGGCCTCGGCGCGCGCCAATCTTCAGGTGTTCATCGAGGCCGCCAAGACGCGCAAGGAAGCGCTCGACCACGTGCTGTTCGTCGGCCCGCCCGGTCTCGGCAAGACGACGCTGGCCCAGATCGTCTCCCGCGAACTCGGCGTCAACTTCCGCGCCACCTCCGGCCCGGTGATCGCCAAGGCTGGCGATCTCGCCGCTCTTCTCACCAATCTTGAAGACCGGGACGTCCTGTTCATCGACGAGATTCACCGGATGAGCCCGGCGGTGGAAGAAATCCTCTATCCGGCCATGGAGGACTACCAGCTCGACCTGATCATCGGCGAAGGGCCGGCGGCCCGTTCCGTCCGCATCGACCTTGCCAAATTCACGCTGGTCGGCGCCACCACCCGCCTCGGTCTGTTGACGACGCCGCTCCGGGACCGCTTCGGCATCCCCATCCGCCTGGAGTTCTATACCACCGAGGAACTGGAGCTGATCGTCCGGCGCGGTGCCCGCATTTTCGGCATCGGCATTGCCGACGACGGCGCCAACGAGATCGCCAAGCGCTCGCGCGGCACGCCGCGCATCGCCGGCCGCCTGCTGCGCCGCGTCCGCGATTTTGCCATCGTGGCGGGTGCCGAGACGATCACCGCCGAGATCGCCGACCGGGCGCTGACCCGACTCGACGTCGACCCCATCGGCCTCGATGCGCTCGACGTCCGTTATCTCAACACCATCGCCTTGAGCTTCAACGGCGGTCCCGTCGGCATCGAGACCATCGCGGCGGCCATCGCCGAGCCGCGCGATGCCATCGAGGATATCGTCGAGCCCTATCTCATCCAGAAGGGCTTCGTGCAGCGCACGCCGCGCGGTCGCCTCCTGACGCCGCACGCCTTCCGCCACATGGGCTTTGCCGTGCCGAAGACCGCCGAAGAGGCCCAATTCACACTGTTTTCCAGCGGTGAGGAGGAGTGAAATGACCCGCGCCCTTGTCATCATCGACGTGCAGGCCAACCTGTTCGACGAACCGCGCGCCTACCGGATCGACGAGGTGGCTGCCCTTCTCGATCGCAAGGCGGCCGAAGCGCGCGCCGCCGGCGCCCCGGTCATCTTCATCCAGCATGAAGAGGCGGGCTGCGAATGGGAGCGCGGAACGCCCGGCTGGCAATTTCATCCTTCGCTCAGCCCGAAGCCAGGCGACATCGTGATCGCCAAGACTTTCTGCGACGGCTTCCGCGATACCGACCTCGCCGCCACGCTCGACCGGCTCGGCGTCGACGGCATGGTGGTCGGCGGTTATGCGACCGATTTCTGTGTCGATACTACCGTTCGCGCCGCCGCCTCGCGCGGCATTCCGACCACGGTGATCGCCGACGGCCATACGACGTCGGACCGGCCGCACCTTTCGGCCGCCGACGTGGTACGTCACCACACCTGGATATGGTCGCGATTCGACACGCCGGTTTCGGTCGCTTCTTCCGAGGACATCGCCTTTTGACCGTCCATCGCCTCGCCGTCCGCGTCTATTTCGAAGATACCGACGCCGGCGGCATTCTCTACCACGGCAGCCACATGCGCTTCTTCGAACGCGGCCGGACCGAATTCCTGCGCGATCTCGGCATCAGCCAGAGCGCGACCGCCGACCGCACCGATCCGGACGCGTTGCTGTTCGTCGTCCGCAAGTTCGCCATCGAGTACAAGAAGCCCGGCTTTCTCGACGACCTCCTGACGGTGGAGACGGAAATCGGCAGCATGTCCGGCCCCCGATTTACCGTTGTCCAACGCCTTGTGCGCGGCGACGACCTCATCGCCGAGGCGGAAGTCGAGGTGGTGGCGACCGGCGGCAACGGCCGGCCGCGTCGCCTGCCGGCCGTCATGGCGGCCTTGATTGACGGTGCACGCTGAAAGCGAGCGATCTGGTAAGTCTTCCTTAACCATACCATAGGATGACAGGAACGGGACGCCGGCGCCGTAGGCACCGGAATCCGTCCCGGCGGCTGGGGTTCGAAATCCCTTGGTTTTCCTGACCGTCAAGTCCCGTTTTCGCCAAATTTGGGCGCCATGTGGAAGTCCAGGCAGCAATGCTTGCCGCGATAGCCGCCACGGCCGACGAGACTTGGCGCCAGGAAATCTCCGCCCCATTCTGCGGACAAACGGAAGACACTCATGAATGCGGTCGAACTGACCCAGAACGCGCTCGCAGCACCGGCCGTCGAGGTGTCCGTCTGGGCATTGTTCTGGCAGGCGAGTTTCGTCGTGAAGGCCGTGATGCTCGGTCTTCTCGCCTCATCGGTATGGTGCTGGGCGATCATCGTCGACAAGATCATTGCCTATAATCGCGCCCGCCGCTCGATGGACCATTTCGAGAAGGTGTTCTGGTCCGGCCAATCGCTGGAGGAGCTCTATCGCTCGCTCACCTCGCGCTCCAACGAGGGGCTTGCTGCCATCTTCGTCGCCGCCATGCGCGAATGGAAGCGCAGCCACGAAGCCGGCCGCGTTTCCTTCCAAGGCATCACCGATCGTATCGGCAAGGTGATCGACGTCACCATTTCCCGCGAGATGGAGCGCCTCGAAGCCCGACTGATCTTCCTGGCCACCGTCGGCTCGGCCGGTCCGTTCATCGGCCTGTTCGGCACCGTCTGGGGCATCATGAGTTCGTTCCAGGCCATCGCCTCCTCCAAGAACACTAGCCTCGTCGTGGTGGCGCCCGCCATCTCCGAAGCGCTGCTCGCCACCGCCATGGGCCTTGCCGCCGCCATTCCGGCGGTGCTCGCCTACAACAAACTCTCCGCCGATGCCGCCAAGCTCGGCTCGCGCATGGATGGCTTCGCCGACGAGTTTGCCGCCATCCTATCGCGCCAGATCGACGACAGGAGCTGAGCGATGGGTATGGGTGTCGCGGGCGGAGGATCCTCAGGGGGCAGTCGCCGACGCAGGCGTCGTCACGCCAGCGGCGTGATGAGCGAGATCAACGTGACGCCGATGGTCGACGTCATGCTGGTGCTGCTGATCATCTTCATGGTGGCAGCGCCCCTGATGACCGTCGGCGTGCCGATCGATCTGCCGGAAACCGCCGCCAAGCCGATGGAAGGCCAGACCGATCCGATCAACATCTCGGTTGACGCCGCCGGCAAGGTGTTCATCCAGGATAGCGAGATCTCCTACGACGAGTTGGTTCCCAAGCTGATGGCCGTCGCCAAGAACGGTGTCGAGGAACGCATCTACGTACGCGGCGACAAAGCCGCCGACTACGGCATGGTGATGCGCGTCATGTCACGCATTTCCGCTGCCGGCTTCAAGAAAATCGGTCTGATCACCCAAGAGGAAACGGGGACGGCTGCGGCGCCGTCCAACTGATACATGCGCATAGGTCTTACGACATCGATCATCGGTCACGTCCTGCTTTCGCCTGGGGATTGGCATCCTTTTCCGGCGCGAAGCCGTTTGACGTCACGCCGATCGACGCCTTGCCGGTCGACCTCGTACCAATCTCCGACGTCTCCAAGATCGCCGAAGGGACCAAGACCGCCCCGAAGTCCGACAATGCCTCCCAGGCCAAGGTGAAGCCGCCGATCCCGCGGCCCGATTCACAGCGGGCCGGTGCCGCCAAGAACGACCAGTCGACGCCGATCACCGAAAAAGCCACCGATACCGCCGCCGCCAAGACCGCCGACGCGCCGCCTCCACCTCCCAAGGCCGCGCCACCCAAGCCGGTCGAAACGCCGCCGCCCGCCGAAAAGCCGACGGAGCAGAAGGTGGCAACGGCCGAGGACGCACCCAAGGCCGATACCGGCGAGATCGCCGCGAAGATCAAGGAAGCCGAAAAACCGGCGCCGGTGCCGCCCAAGCTGCCGCCGGTCAAGCCCAAGCCGCCGGCCCCGACACCGACCGAGGATACGGCCGACCAGCCGGACAAGGAAAAGCCCAAGCAGACGCAGAAGGATTCCAAGAGCGAAAACTTCGACCCCAACGAGATGGCGGCGCTGCTCAACAAGGTCGACCCGTCCGGCGGTGGTGGTAAGGAATCCGACAAGGAAGCCTCGCTCGGTTCGGAGAACCGGACCGGACCGGTGGCCGAGATGAGCCAAAGCGAACTCGACGCGCTGACCGCCGCGGTGACCGCCTGCTTCAATCCGCCGGTCGGCGCTGAAGGCGTCGATCAAATGGTCGTGCCGTTGCGCGTGACCTTCACCATCGACGGCGATCTCGCCGCGCCGCCCGAGATCAAGTCGGTTCCGCCCGGCCCGGCCGGTCAAGCGGTCGCCGAGGCGGCCGTGCGCGCCGTCCAGCGCTGCGCGCCCTACCCGTTCCTGCCGAAGGACAAGTTCGAAAACTGGCAGGTCGTGAACATGAATTTCACCCCGCCGCCGTCCTATTGACGAGGCGAGCCGAGACAATCGAGCCGGATCGCGCCGCATCGACCGATCGGAGCACATCCGGACCATCCGTTTGGGAGCACCTCAGGATGCGAAAACTAGTCCGAACTCTCTTCGCCGCGTTCACGGCGCTTGCCGCCTTCGCCGCGGCGGCACCATCCAACGCCGAAATCACCATCAACATCAACGGCGGCAACGTCCAGCCGTTGCCGATTGCCGTCCCGAATTTCGTCGGCGGCGCCGACACGGCCGCAGTGGGGCAGCAGATGGCCGGCGTCATTGCCGCCGATCTCCAGCGCTCCGGCCTGTTTCAGGTCCTGAACCCGGCGTCCTTCGTCGATCACATCACCGATCCCAATGCGGTGCCCAACTTCCAGAACTGGCGGGCGATCAACGCCCAGGCCCTGGTGTCCGGTGGCATCGTCCGGGCTGCCGACGGTCGGTTACAGGCCGACTTCCGTCTGTGGGACGTGTTCGGCGGCACCCAGCTCGCCGGCCAGCAGTATTTCACCACGCCGGAGAACTGGCGCCGCATCGCCCACATCATCGCCGATGCCATCTATGAGCGGCTGACCGGCGAGAAGGGCTATTTCGACACCCGCATCGTCTTCGTCGACGAGAGCGGCCCCAAGGGCAACCGCGTCAAGCGTCTCGCCCTGATGGACCAGGACGGCGCCAACGTCCGCTTCCTGACCAATGGCAAGGATCTGGTGCTGACGCCGCGCTTCTCGCCGACGTCCCAGCAGGTCACTTACATGTCCTTCGGCACCAGCGATCCGCGCGTCTATCTCCTCAACATCGAAAGCGGTCAACGCTCGCTGGTCGGCAACTTTCCGAACATGACCTTCTCGCCGCGCTTCTCGCCCGACGGCAACTCGGTGATTATGAGCCTTGAGCAGGATGGTAACGCCAACATCTACGCCATGCCGATCGGTGGCGCCCCGGCGCGGCTGACCAACACGGCGGCGATCGACACCTCGCCCTCCTACTCGCCCGACGGCTCGCGCATCGTCTTCGAGAGCGACCGCGGCGGCAACCAGCAGCTCTACGTGATGAGCGCCGGCGGCGGCGGTGCCAC
>JAGSYV010000077.1 GCA_018262505.1 Pseudomonadota bacterium | reverse complement strand
GGGCGGTTTGAACGGCGGTCATCTCTGAAGATCCTTTTGGCGAAGAATCTTCAATCTTACCCCTTCATCCCGCTCTCACCCTAACTGTCGTGTACGGTGGCGTCCGTCAGGACGAACGACGATCTAGCCGTCAGCCAAAGCGGGTGATGACGTTGATGCCGGTCTCCTGCGACCGGTCCATCCCGATGAGCAAGTCAATCGCCTCGTCGAGCCCGACGTGGCGGCTGATCAGTTTCTGCGGTGCGAGCTTGCCGGCGGCGATCATCGCGAGCATGTCATCATAGCGCCAGGCCTGCATGCCATGGCTACCGTAGACCTCGAGTTCCCAGCCGATGATGCGGGCCATGGGGATCGGTGCTTCGGCGTCGTCACCGAGCATCAGGCCGACCTGCACGTGGCGGCCGCGTCGCTTGAGACCGAGAATGGAGTTACGCGCGGTGACCCGATGGCCGAGCGCATCGATCGACAGGTGAGCCCCGCCGCCGGTCAGGTCGCGGATGGCACCGGCGACGTCCGGCGTGGTTCGGCCGTTGATGACCGCCGTCGCGCCGATGGTCTTGGCAAAGGCGAGCTTGTCGTCGGCAATGTCGACGGCGATAACGTTGGCGCCCATCGCCGCCGCGATCATGATGGCCGAAAGCCCGACGCCGCCACAGCCGTGCACGGCTACCCATTCGCCGCCGCGCACCCGCCCCTGATCGACCACCGCGCGGAATGAGGTGGCAAAGCGGCAACCGAGGCTGGCGGCCGTCGGAAAGTCGATATCGTCAGGCAGGGCCACGACGTTATCGTCGGCATGGTGCACGCCGACATATTCGGCGAACGAACCCCAGTGGGTGAAGCCGGGCTGCGTCTGGTTGCGGCAGACCTGCTGGTTGCCCGAACCGCATTCGGGGCAGTGGCCACAGCCGGCAACGAAGGGCATGGTGACGCGGTCACCCTCCCGGAAACGGGTGACATTGCGACCGACGGCAACGACACGACCGGCGAACTCATGACCCGGTACATGCGGCAACGCAATGTCGGGATCGTGGCCCATCCAGCCGTGCCAGTCGGAGCGGCAGATGCCGGACGCTTCCACCTTCAGGACCAGGCCATGCGGCTCGGGCGTCGGATCGGGCAGGGGGCGGATCTCCGGCCGCTGGCCAAAGAGCTCGTAAAACATCGCGCGCATGCTGGATCCTCCGGATAGCGTCAGTCGTCTATCCGGCGATAGCACGGGTGCCACGTCCGAAAAAGCGTGAGATTGCCGATGCCTATGCCTCAAGCCGCCACAGAGGCGTCGTAGGTGGCCTGAGCGGCAAGGATGGTCTCCATGTTGCGCTCTGCCCAATGGGCGAATGCGGCGACCGTCTCGGTCAGCGTGCGACCGAGCGGCGTCAATGCGTAGTCTACGCTGACGGGAACGGTTGGGCGAACGGTGCGTTCTACAAGACCGTCCCGCTCCAGTCGCTTCAGCGTCTGCGACAAGACTTTCTGAGACAAGCCTCGGATGTCCCGCCGGAGATGATTGAAGCGCACCGGGCCGTCGTGCAGCCGATCGAGCACTAGAAGCGCCCATTTGTCAGCTAACCGGTCGAGGACCATCCGGGTTGGACAGCGATCGTCGAAGACGTCGTAAGCGGGATTCATCTTCGTCCTTTCGGGTGGGTTTCCCGAGGGAAACCAAGGCACTGCAAACTGCCTTCTTTTCTAGGTTTCTGTAATTGACTATGTTTCGAATAGAAACGCAGTTTCCAGCAGATACTAAGGAGTTTTGAAATGGCTGGCAAGATTCTCGTTCTCGGTGCCACGGGGCATATCGGCCGTCCGCTCGTCCGGTCGTTGATGGCCGCTGGCGAAGCGGTCAAGGCGGCGTCCCGTGGCGGCAAGCCGGTGGATGGCGCCGAAGGCGTGGTCTTCGACGTGGTCGATCCCATGACCTTCCCCGCCGCCTTCGAGGGGGTCGATCGCACCTTCGTCATGCTGCCCGGTGGTTACACCGAGGCCAAGGCGCTGCTGCTGCCGGTCATCGAGGCGGCCGCGACGCGTGGCGTGAAGGTGGTGTTGCTGTCGGTGTTCGGCGTCGATGCCGATGATTCCATTCCTTACCGCCAAGCTGAAATCGCCCTTGAGAAATCCGGCGTGCGGTGGGTCGTCCTGCGTCCGAACTGGTTCACCGACAACTTCATCAACTACTGGAAGCCCGGCATCGACGCGGCAGGCGTCATGGCGCTGCCGGCCGCCGACGGCAAGTCGAGCTTTATCGATGCGCGTGACATCGCCGATAGCGCCGCCGCTGCGCTGACGACGGACCGTTTCGACGGCAAGGCCTTCAATCTCACCGGTCCGGAGGCGCTTGGCTATGCCGAGGCCGCAGCGCTGATCTCCGAGGCCATCGGCAAGCCGGTCGCTTACCAGGCGGTCGACGAGGATACCTTTGTCGGCAATCTCGTCGGCGCCGGTGTGCCCGAAGTTTATGCTCGCTTCCTCGCCTCGATCTTCTATCCCGTTCGCGAAGGCTGGACGGCCGCCGTCACCGACGACGTGCGGACGCTGACGGGGCATCCGGCTCGCAGCGTTGCCGCTTGGGTGAAAGAGAACGTTGACGTTCTCAAGAGCTGATCCTGCGCTGGCGACGGCGGGACCTCACAAGCCCGCCGCTGCCAGTGCCTTGAGATTGGCTTGGTGCACCGCCTCGTAAGGCTCGAAATAGCCGATCCGGCCAGCGGCTACATCCTCGGCAACAAACGCGGAAAGCGGCGTGCCGTCACGCCCCTCGCCAGCCAGCAGTCGCCGGAGATAGTTGCGATTGGCATTGATGATGCCGACGTCGTAACCGCCGCCGGCGATCCGCTCGGGGGCGCCGTGGGCTGGCAGGATGTGCCGGAACGGCAGGGCGGCGAGCCGTCCGAGCTCGGCGATATGCTCCGGCGTGTGTTCTGCCTCCGAGATGAAGGTGATGGTGTCCTCAACGACATCGCCGGCGAGCAGAAGGCCGGCATCGGTCAGCCGCAGCACCACACCATCGGCGCTGTGAATGGCGAAATGCACGGCTTCGACGGTGCGGGTCCCCACCGTGAGCATCAGGCTGTCGTCAAAGATTTCGGTCGGCAGTACCAACGGACTGATCGGCGGGTCTCCGCTCTCAAGCTTGTCGCGGTTGGCGGCCAGCGCGTTGCGCGTCTGGCGATGGGCAATGATCGGCCCGTCAGAGAACACGGCGTTGCCGGCAACATGGTCATCGTGCCAGTGGCTCAACACCAGCGTGATCCGGTTGACACCGAGCCCTTCAAGATGGCTGCGAACGGCGCGGGCGTGGTCGAGCGAGATATGGCTGTCGAAAACGATCGCCTCGCTGCCGTCGACCACAGAGTAGGAGGCGATGCCGAGGCTGTAGGCGCCATCGTCAAGCCAATTCGGGGCGGCCGAGTGCAGACGGAGGCCGGGCACGCGCCCGTCATAATAGGCGAACACGCCTGATGCCGGCTCCAGGACGCGCAGTGTGCGGGTGTCCGTCATGGCTCGTTGTCCTCGATGCCATACATGTCGTCGTCGCTCAGGCCGAAATGATGACCGATCTCATGGACGAGCACATGGCTGACGATGTCGCCCAGTTTCTCGTCGTGCTCGGCCCAATAGTCGAGAATGGGGCGGCGATAGAGCCAGACGCGGTTGGGCAGACGGCCGGTCTCCGGCACGGCCGCATCGTGGGCAAGGCCGGTGCCGTAGAACAGGCCAAGGATGTCGAAATCGCTATCGAGCTCCATCTCCTTCACGACGTCCTCATCGGGAAAATCGGCCACGCGGATCTCGATCTCGCCAGTCAGTGCCCGGAAATCTGCCGGAAGGGCGGCATAGGCCTCGGCTGCCATCGCCTCGAAGTCGTCGATCTCCGGCGCCTTCAGATCCTTCCAGTCGAATTTCGCGCCTCCGCCGAAGAGTTTCATCTTCGTCTCCCTCCGAAGCCTTTTATAAGGCTCCAGAAGTGTCGGCGGGGCGAAGAGCCGTCAAGAGGGGAAGGCGACGGTAATTTCAGAACAGGCTGAGCTGGACGCCGCCGTTACCGGGCTTCAGGAATTTCTCCGTATCGAGCTTGACCCGGTGCTTGTTGAGGCCGAGGCGCTTGGCGGTCAGCTCGAATCTTCGGCCGATCTGCCAGGCGTAGGGGCCGGTGCCACGCATGCGCTTGCCCCATTCGGCGTCGTAGTCCTTGCCGCCACGCATCGATTTCAGCACGTTCATGACGTGCCGATAGCGGTCGGGCAGTTCGCGCAGCAGGAATTCGCGGAAGATTTCAGAGACTTCCAGCGGCAGGCGCAGCAGCACGTAGCCGGCCTCACGGGCGCCGAACGTGTGGGCGGCCTCCAGGATGCGCTCGATCTCACTGTCGGTGACCGCCGGGATGACTGGCGCCATCATGACGCCAACCAGAATGCCGGCTTCTGTCAGCTTCTGGATGGTCTCGAGGCGCCGTTGCGGGCTGGAGGCACGCGGCTCCATGGCTCGTGCCAGACGGCGATCGAGCGTGGTGATCGAAATCGCCACCTTGACCAACCCCTGGGCGGCCATCGGCCGGAGGATGTCGAGATCGCGCAGCACCAGAGCCGACTTGGTGATGATCAGTGCTGGATGCTGGGTCTTCGCCAGGACTTCCAGAACCCGCCGGGTGATCCTCTGCTCCTTCTCGATCGGCTGGTAGGCGTCGGTGGCCGTCCCGATGGCGATCACCTTCGGCTGATAGGATGGCGCACTGAGCTGGCGCTCCAGCACTTCTGCCGCATTGGTCTTGGCATAGAGCTGGGTCTCAAAGTCGAGTCCCGGCGACAGGCCGAGATAGGCGTGGTTCGGTCGGGCATAGCAATAGACGCAGCCATGCTCGCAGCCGCGATACGGGTTGAGCGAGCGATCGAAGGCGATGTCCGGACTGTCGTTGCGCGTAATGACAGTCCGCGCCGGCTCGATCTGCACGGTCGTCTTGAAGGGCGGCAGCTCTTCGCCGTCGCTCCAGCCATCGTCGAAGACGGTACGGGCATAGGCCTCGAACCGGCCCGAGGGGTTGATGCCGGCACCTCGGCCGCGCCGACGCCCGGCGGTAACCGCCGTGTCGGCGATCTCTGGCGCCGGGATGGGCTCGATGAAGGGGCGGCATGCGATGTTCATGATTTGATCTTATGCCGGAATGAGAACGGGTCAAGAACATTCTTGGTTTCATCCACCGGGGACCGTCGTTTCGAAACCGTGAAACCGCCGTTGGTAAGCGAGACGAGAAAAGCCGACGCGAGCCCGTCCGTCCGCGTTCGGACGGGCTCGCGCTTACCCAGGAAACCCGCTAGAACAAAAGTATGATCTCAGTCGTCATCCCCACTCGAAACAGCGAGGAAGCTCTCGCCCGTACGCTCGCGACTCTGGTCACCGGCGCCGCCGATGGCACGGTGCGCGAAGTGGTTGTGGTCGATGGCGGCTCGGAAGACCAGACGCGCCTCGTCGCCGAAGGGACGGGGTGCGACCTCCTGTCCGGTGCCGACGGTGTCTGGGCGCGCTGCGCCATCGGGGCGGCCGCCGCCCAGCGTGGCGAGTTTCTGATGTTCCTGCGCCCCGGTGTGCTGCTCGATCCCGGCTGGGAGAGCGATTTCCAGGCCGCCGCCGAGCGGCGCCTCCGGCGCGGCGATGGTCGTTTCGCGGCTGTCTTCCGCCTCGCGTCCGATGACGACACGCTCGCAGGCAGCCTGAAATACTATCTGCTGCGTCTGTTCGGCCGTTGCGCCAGCGTAACCTATCCCGACCAGGGGCTCATCATTTCCCGGGGCTATTTTCGCGAGCTGGGCGGTTTCAGCCGGCGCGACGGCTTGGCTGGTATCGATCTCGTTCGACGCATCGGGCACCGCCATCTTGTCCGCTTGAGGACACCGGCGGTGCGGGTGATGACCGATGGTCAGGACGGCACGATCACCAGCGGCGGCGTCGGCCTGTTGGCCGGTCTGCTGTTGGCCATCCGACTGCCTGTCGGCCTGGTCGCAGGGCTAACCGGCCGCAAGGGCTGATATCTCCGAGAGTTGACTGGTTCACGCGACCGGCTGCGGCTAATGAGAGCGTGCAGAGCAGGGATGCCAGTGGAAGCGTCCCGTCAGCTGGAAGGACTTTTCATGACCATCGAGCTTCACGCCATTGCGGCGCCGGTCTTCACGGCCCGCCTCAAGTCGCTTGTCCATCTTCTGAAGATCGGCAAGGCCGAAGGTCCGGCGCGCGGTCTTTCCGAGGAGGCGGTACTCGGTGCTCGCCTTGCCCCGGACATGTTCGATCTGAAGCGGCAGGTTCAAATCGCCACCGACCACGCCAAGGGCGCGATGGCTCGCCTCGCCGGAATCGACGTTCCTTCCTATCCCGATACCGAGCAGACCTTTGCCGAGCTTTACGCGCGCATCGACAAGACGCTCGCTTTCGTTGCATCGGTGCCGGCCACGGCCGTCAATGGTCGCGAGGAGGCGATCGTCGTGCTGAAGCTCCGTCAGGAGACGATGGAGCTTAAGGCTCTCGACTACCTGCAGGGCTATGCCATGCCCAACTTCTACTTCCACCTCACCACCGCCTACGACATCCTGCGCCATCTTGGCATGCCGGTCGGCAAGCGCGATTTCCTCTGGAAGGAATGAGGTTGGGGCACCCGAGTTTGCTCGGCAGCTTCCGTATGGTTAACAAAGCATTGAAATAATTAATCAATGGCGACTCGGGTCGCTTAACCTTGAATTTACCCTGCCGGAGCAGATTGGTTTTCGGCAGGGGCGTGTAGACCCCCTCCTGTTTGTTTTGCGTCGGAGTGGGAGAGCCATGAGTGTACTGCGTCAGCGGGCGGCCGCGTCGTCGTCCGAGGTTTCTCTCCACTCCCCTGCCTCTTCTTCCAAGCCCGACTGGCTGGACAGCGTCATTGTCGGCGACTGTGTCGCCGCGCTGGAGCGCTTGCCCAAGGCATCGGTCGACCTGATTTTTGCCGATCCGCCCTACAACCTGCAGCTTGGTGGCGACCTTACCCGACCCGACCAGTCCAAGGTCGACGCCGTCGACGACGACTGGGACCGCTTCGATAGTTTCGAGGCCTATGACGCCTTCACGCGCGCTTGGCTGCTGGCTTGCCGGCGCGTGTTGAAGCCGACCGGCACCATCTGGGTGATCGGCTCCTATCACAACATCTTCCGCGTCGGCTCGATCATGCAGGACCTTGGATTCTGGGTGCTCAACGACATCATCTGGCGCAAGGCCAACCCGATGCCCAACTTCAAGGGCAAGCGTTTCACCAATGCGCACGAAACGCTGATCTGGGCGTCGCGCGACCGGGAAGCCAAGGGCATCACCTTCAATTACGAGGCCATGAAGGCCTTCAACGACGATCTGCAGATGCGTTCCGACTGGCTGCTGCCGATCTGCACCGGAGGCGAGCGGCTGAAGAACGCCGACGGCGACAAGGTACATCCGACGCAGAAGCCGGAAGCGCTGCTCTGGCGCGTGCTGATGTCGTCGTCAAAGCCCGACGACGTCGTCCTGGATCCGTTCCTCGGGACCGGCACGTCGGCGGCGGTCGCCAAACGGCTCGGTCGGCATTTCGTCGGCGTCGAGCGGGACAGCACCTACGCCAATTTTGCCAGGGAGCGGATCGCCTCGGTCGAGCGGGCGCCGGATGACGGCCTTGCCGTGGTAACGCCGAAGCGTGCCGAGCCGCGCATTCCCTTCGGCTCGCTGATTGAAACCGGCCTGATCCGACCCGGTGAAAAACTCTGCGACGCTCGCCGCCGCCACATTGCGACCGTTCGTGCCGATGGCTCGATTGCCTCCGGTGCCGTCGCCGGGTCGATCCATAAGGTTGGCGCCTCGCTGCAGGGGCTTGAGTCCTGCAACGGCTGGACCTACTGGCATGTCGAGAAAGGGGGCGCACTCGTGTTGATCGACGAATTGCGCGGCCGCGTTCGCGGCGAACTGGCCGCCGCTGGCGCCTGAGAAAAACGATACTCCCCACATAAAGAAGGCTCTCCGAACTCATCGGAGAGCCATTTCTCTATCCGGCGCCAGTTTTCAAAACCCGTGCCGTCAGGCACGCGGGATGGCCTGCCCTTAAAAATCGTTGTTGCCCAACCTCTTACGCCGGATTAGCCCAACCCGACGCTGGTCGGTCCAATGACTATCGAGCCACGCTCTAATACCAAACATTATCTCACCAACGCCGTTAATTACCAAGCAACCTTTGTTGCGACCATGGTCGTAGCCGTTTGGCATCATTCAATCAGTAATTGTTCATAAGGGTGAGTTTCATTTGGGGACATGTCTGCGCGGTCGTCGCGCTGACGCTCCGGTTGCCGCCCCCACTGCCTTTTGCATGACAGACGGCAGCGCCTCGCCCGCCACAGCGGCGGCGTCGAGCCAGAAGCAACCGTTCGGCGGCGGCCGGTCGCCAACCTCGACCGTCTGAACCGACAGCTTCAGATGGAAATGGGTGAAGGTGTGTTCCACCTCGCCGGCGCTCTTCCAGTCGGCCTGAAAGGGTGGCTGAGCGTCAGGCACCGTGTCCTCCTGCCAGTCACCACCGGGCACATCCAGCATGCCGCCGAGCAGGCCCTTGTCCGGACGTCGGCGTACCAGAAGCGCACCGTCATACCGACGGGCGACGAAAGCGGTGCCGTAGCGTGTCGGCCGCTCCGCTTTGGCCCGTCGCCGAGGCAAGGTTTCGGCATCGCCGCGCCGGCGGGCAAGGCAGGGCTCAGACCACGGGCAAAGAGCACAGGCAGGCCGCTTCGGCGTACAGATGGTAGCGCCGAGATCCATCATTGCCTGCGCGAAATCGCCGGGGCGTCTTTCAGGCGTCAGCGTCGCTGTCAGACGACGGATCTCCGGCTTGACGTCGGGCAGCGGCGTGTCCAGCGCGAACAGGCGGGCAACCACACGTTCGACGTTGCCGTCGACCACGGCGGCCGGCACGTCGAAGGCAATGGCGGCAATGGCTGCCGCCGTATAGGGGCCGATGCCGGGCAGGGTGGAGAGCCCTTCCACCGTTTCCGGAAAACGGCCGCCGTGATCGCGCGCCACCGCTTCGGCGCAAGCCTTGAGATTGCGGGCGCGAGAATAGTAGCCAAGCCCCGCCCAGGCGGCCATCACCTCGTCGCGGGGCGCGGCGGCAAGCGCCTGCAATGTTGGCCAACGTGCTGTAAAGTCAAGGAAATAGCTCTTGACGGCCGCCACCGTCGTCTGTTGCAGCATCACCTCGGAAAGCCAGATACGGTAGGGGTCGGGCAATATGCCGAGCTTCCCATCCTCCGGCGGCACTCGCCAGGGCAACCGGCGGGCATGGATGTCGTACCAGTCGAGAAGGGCGGTGGCGGACGGCGCCGGCATGTGGGATAACCTAGGCTTGAGAATGGGACGCAGGAGGTTCCATAGCAGATGGCGCGCTTGAGAAAACCGGCTTTCGTTTACAAAGGGGTGCGGCCGCTCGCCGACATCATCGCCGCGCCGCTCAGTGCCGCCTGCCGCAAGCGAGGCTTTGCCACGCTCGATCTCGTCGCCCACTGGCCGGATATCGTCGGCCCCGCCTATGCCGAAACGACGGCCCCCGACCAGCTTTCCTGGCCGCGCCGACCCAAAGGCCTGATCGGCGAGGAAGAGCATGAGCCGGCCGTTCTGACGGTGCGGTGTTCCGGGGCGGCGGCCATGCGCCTGACGCTCGAAGCGCCACAGCTGATTGAGCGCATCAATACCTTCTTCGGCTATCGCGTCGTTGGGCGCCTCAGACCGTTGCAACTGCCGCCGGTCAGGATTGGCCCACGCCCACGGCCCCGGCCGGCGCCGCTTTCACCGGAGGCGGAGGCGAGGGTACAGACACTTTCCGCCGGCATCGCCGACGACGGCCTCAAGGCGGCGGTGGAGCGGCTGGGGCGGGCAATCAGCGGCGATGTTCGCGGGCGACGTTGAGAAGAGGCTCTGGGCTGGCGACTGTTCCGGACGACACCGCCGACACGGCTGAAACGCGCTCGTCGCGAATGGAAAATACGTCCTCTTCCCAATGACGTGCCCTTGCCATAATTTGCCGCCAATGACTTGCCAGTTAGGCCCGTTATCCGGAAGGGAACGACATGTTGACTCGCCGCCGCTTTCTTTTGACCACTGCAGTTGCCGCGGCCGGTTTCGCCGCCATGGCATCGTTCCCCGGACTGGCCTTCGCTCAGGAGCCGCCGGCCACGGTCGACGTCACCGAGCTGATGAAACCCGGCGTGCTGCCGGAGATGGCGCTCGGCAACCCGGACGCCAAGGTGAAGATCGTCGAATATATGTCGATGACCTGCAGCCACTGCGCCGATTTCCACAACAAGACCTTCGACGCCATCAAGACAAAGTACATCGATACCGGCAAGATATACTTCGTGATCCGCGAGTTCCCGCTGGACCCGCTGGCCGCCGCCGGTTTCATGCTGGCGCGCAATGCGCCGGGTGGCAAGTATTTCGACGTGGTCTCCTATCTCTTCAAGACGCAGAGCCAGTGGGCCTTCGTCGATGACCCGCTGTCCGGCCTGCGCAACGTCTCCAAGCAGTTCGGCTACTCGCCCGCGACTTTCGAGGCGACGCTGACCGACCAGAAGCTGCTCGACAACATCAACGAGACACGCAAGCACGGCGCCGATGCCTTCGGCATCACCGGAACCCCGACCTTCTTCATCAACGGCAAGCGGGAAGTCGGCTTCATGTCGGTCGACGAGATGTCGGCCAAGATCGATCCGCTCCTCTGATTCTCAACTGGTGATAACTGCCGGATATCAACAGGGCCGCGATGTTCCGCCTCTTGCCGGGCGGATGTCGCGGCCTTCATGATATGGTGGTCCATGGTACGGTCACACTCTACGAATAGGGTGTTGCCGAAGCGGATCGCCAATGCAGTTCGAGCGGCTGAAGATACAGGGCTTCAAGTCCTTCGTGGACTTCTCCGAGTTCGTCATCGAACCCGGCTTGACAGGCGTGGTCGGCCCCAACGGCTGCGGCAAGTCCAATCTCGTCGAGGCCATGCGCTGGGTAATGGGCGAAAGCTCCTACAAGGCGATGCGCGCCTCCGGCATGGACGACGTCATTTTCTCAGGCTCCGGCAAGCGGCCGGCCCGCAACGCCGCAGAAGTGACGCTGGTGCTCAGAAATGATCTGCGCACCGCGCCGCCCGCCTTCAATGAAGCCGATCTCCTGGAGATTACCCGCCGCATCGAACGACAGGCCGGATCCTCCTACCGCATCAACGGCAAGGACGTGCGCGCCCGCGACGTGCAACTGCTGTTCGCCGATGCTTCCACCGGTGCCCGCTCGCCAGCCATGGTGCGGCAGGGGCAGATTGGCGAGTTGATCGCCGCCAAGCCGACGCAGCGCCGCACCATTCTTGAAGAGGCGGCCGGCATTTCCGGTTTGCACTCCCGCCGCCACGACGCCGAACTGCGCCTCAAGGGCGCCGAGACCAATCTTACGCGCATGGAAGACGTGCTGCGCGAGATCGAAGCCCGTCTGGAAGGGCTGCGCAAGCAGGCGCGGCAGGCAGCGCGCTACCGCAATCTGTCCGCCGACATCCGCAAGGCCGAGGCCACCGTCGCTTTCCTGCGGGTGAGCGAACTGATGATCCAGGTAGAGGAAGCCGAAGCACAGATGACGGACAGCTTCGGCGCGGTTGCCGACGCCCAGGCTGCCCAGACCGAGGCCGTGCGTCGGCAGGCGATCATCGCCCACGAGCTGCCAGGCCTGCGGGATCGCGCCGTGGAAACCGCCGCGGCGTTGCAGCGGCTGCGGATTGCGCTCGCCGAGTCCGAGGCCGAGGAGCGGCGTGCCCGCGAGCGGCTGGCCGAGCTGTCGCGCCGTGCCGAGGAAATCGCCCGCGACCGCGTCCGCGAGGCGGCGCTGGTGGCTGAAAACGACGAGCGTCTGGCCGCTCTGGCCGACGAGGCGGAGACGCTGGTCGCCGAAGAACTCGGCGAGGAGGAGCGACAGATCGAGGCTGAGGCGCTCGCATCGGATATTGCCGCCCGTCTCGCCGAGATCGATGCTGAACTTGCCGCGGCAACTTCCACTGAGGCCGAGGCGGCGGCGCTCAAGGGCTCGCTCGAACGGGAGATCCGCGATACCGGGCTTCGCCTCGACCGTCTCCTGCGCGATCTCGAAGGGCTCGACGCCGAACTCTCTGAACTCGACGAGCGGCTCAATGCCGACGACGCCATTGCCGCCGCGCGCGAAGAGATCGAACTGGCATCCGCCATGGTGTTCGAGGCCGAGACCACGGCCACCGATGCCGAGGCCAGCCGTCGCGCCGCCGAGGAGGAACGCCTCGCCGCCACGGGACCGTTTGCCGAGGCCGAGCGCGAACTTCAGAAGCTCGACACCGAGGCGCGTACGTTGGCCAAGATGCTCGACATCGAGCACGGCCAGCTGTTCCCGCCATTGGTCGATCGCCTTACCCCGCAGAAGGGTTTCGAGACGGCGCTGGCCGCCGCCCTCGGCGAGGACATCGAGGCACCGATCGATGATCGCGCGCCTGCTTACTGGACCATGCCTGGCGACGGTGCCGACGATCCGTCGCTACCCGACGGCGTGCCGCCGCTTGCCAAGTTCGTCGATGGTCCCGACCTCATCGCCCGCCGGCTGCGTCAGATCGGGGTCGTCAAGGCCGAGGATGCCGCCCGGCTGCAGCCATCGCTTGCGGCCGGCCAGATGCTGGTGACGCTCGACGGTGCGCTCTGGCGCTGGGACGGCTACGCCGCCGCCGCCGATGCGCCCACCGTGGCCGCCCGTCGGCTCGCTGCCCGCAATCGCCTCGCCGAGATCGACGCGCAGCGCGAAACGGCGAGCGAACTCTGCGCCACGCGGCGTCAGGTCCTCGACGGTGCCGAGGTCCGCCTCCGCGAGGCCGAGGCGGAGGAGCGCGCCGCGCGCGAGGCCATCAAGGCCGCCGAACGCGCCGCCTCGGTCGCCCGCGACCAGCTTTTGACGGCCGAACGGGCGCAGGCTGAAACCGTGGCCCGCCGTGCCGCCGCCGCCGGCCAGCGCGAGCGGCTTGCGGTAGACGCTGAAGAACTTGCCGCTCGCAAGGCCGAGGCCGAAGAGCGGTACGACGAACTCGCCGATGCCTCGGAACTGGCGACCCGCGTTCAGGATCTGCGGAGCGAGGCAGCCGATACGCGCGCCCGATTTTCGGAGGCCCGTTCCGCTGTCGAGATGATCCGCCGCGAGGGCGAGCTGCGTAAGCGCCGCATGGAGACGATCGAGCGCGAGCGGGCCGGCTGGGGCGATCGCGTCCGCCACGCCGCCGCCCATCTTGGCGAGTTGGATGACCGCCTTGCCCAGGTGGAAGATGAGCGGGCCGAACTCATCGACCGCCCTGATGAGATTGTCGAGGCTCGGCGCGGCCTGATGCGGGCAATTGCCGCGGCCGAGGCGGCCAACACGGAAGCTGCCGAACGTCTGCGTGACGGCGAACTGCAGGCCGGCGAAGCCGACCGCGCCGCCGCCGATGCCCTGGCCCGCCTGTCGATCATTCGCGAGGGAAGGGTTCGCGCCGAGGAGAGGCTTGCCGCCATCAGGCAACGGCTTGAGGAATATGCCGAGGAGATACGCGACCGTTTCGACGCGCCGCTTTTCGCCTTGCGCCAGCTCGCCGAAATAGATGAGCAGGCGCCGTTGCCGGATATCGGCGGCGTGGAGACCCGTCTGGAACGACTGAAAGTGGAGCGCGACAAGCTCGGCGGCGTCAACCTGCAGGCGGAGGCCGAACAGGCCGAACTGGAAGAGCGGCTCGATACCCTGGTCAACGAACGCGAGGACCTGATCGAGGCCATTCGCCGACTGCGCCAAGGCATTCAGAATTTGAATCGCGAGGCACGCGAGCGTCTGCTCAACGCCTTTGGCATCGTCAACGCCCACTTCCAGCGATTGTTCGTACACCTGTTCGGTGGCGGCACCGCCGAACTGCAGCTCGTCGACGCCGAGGATCCGCTGGAAGCCGGCCTCGAAATCCTCGCTCGCCCGCCGGGCAAGAAGCCGCAGACCATGACACTGCTGTCCGGCGGTGAACAGGCCCTGACCGCCATGGCCCTGATCTTCGCCGTCTTCCTCACCAACCCCGCACCGATCTGCGTGCTCGACGAGGTGGATGCGCCGCTCGACGACGCCAATGTCGAACGCTATTGCGACCTTCTGGAAGAGATGGCCCGCTCGACCGAAACCCGCTTCGTGGTCATCACTCACAATCCCATCACCATGGCGCGCATGAGCCGGCTGTTTGGCGTTACCATGTCCGAGCGCGGCGTGTCGCAATTGGTATCGGTCGATCTGCAAACCGCCGAATCCTTCCGCGAAGCAAGCTGAGCTTTCAGCCGCTTTCGGCATCCTGTTGCGAGGCGCTGGCAGCTTAATCGATTATGCGCGCCTCGACTAAGGTCGTAGTCCGTGGAGAGGTGTGGTTTCACCGGGAGAAATGGCTTATAAATCAATGGAATGTTAAGGCCCACCCCAATCTTGACAGGCACCCCGATCTTGCAGGGCCTTGGCGACTGCGTTCTTGAGGATGCCGCCGATGGGTCAGGATGACGAACGGCCGGACGACGCCGGAAGCGATCCCCGCCTCAGGGCGCTGGGGGAGAAGCTGGCCGAAGCGCGGCGTGCGTCGGCCGGTCCGGAGGGCGGCGTGTCGCAATCGTCCGGGCTCTCGGGAATTGGCCAGGCAATGAAGGTCGGGTCGGAGTTCGTGGCTGGGGTGATCGTTGGCTTCGTGATCGGCTACACGATCGATCGGCTCTTCGGGACAAGCCCGTGGGGCATGATCGTATTCCTATTGCTGGGCTTCGCTGCCGGGACGCTGAACGTTTTGCGTTCGGCGGGGGTTGCGAAGGATCCGTTCTCCGCCGGACCGGGCAAAGCGCCTGGACGGAACAAGAACGGCGAAGACTGAGTTAGTGCGGCTGGGCGGACTGGCCCGAGGCCGTGTTGCGGGCGAGATCGAGCGAGGGAGCTCCTCAAGGTGGCTGACGTGAGAACCGATCCCATCCATCAGTTTGGCATTCGCAAACTGGTGGACATCAACATCGACGGCTACGATGTCTCCTTCACCAACTCTTCGTTGTTCATGATATTGACGCTGGCGGCTATTGCGCTGGTGCTCTTGTGGGGCAGTTCCTCGCGTGCAGTAGTGCCGGGCCGGGCCCAGTCGGTGGCAGAGCTTTCCTACGAGTTTGTCGCCAATACCTTGAGAAACGCGGCGGGCGAGGGTGGCATGCGCTTCATGCCGCTGGTGTTCTCACTGTTCATGTTCGTGCTGACCGCCAACATCTTTGGCATGGTGCCTTATTTCTTCACGGTCACCTCGCACATCATCGTCACGGCGGCTCTGGCGCTGCTGGTCATCTTCACGGTGACGATCTACGGTTTCTACAAGAACGGTACCCACTTTCTGAAACTGTTCGTACCTTCGGGCGTGCCGATGGCAATCGTGCCGCTGGTGACGCTGATCGAGATCATTTCCTTCCTGTCGCGGCCGCTCAGCCTCGCCGTTCGTCTGTTTGCCAACATGCTGGCCGGTCATATCACCCTCAAGGTGTTCGCTGGCTTCGTGGTGACGCTGACCGGACTCGGCGCCTTCGGCTTTCTCGGCGCGCTCTTGCCGCTCATCATGGTGGTCGCGCTGACCGCTCTCGAATTCCTGGTGGCCTTCCTCCAGGCTTACGTCTTCACGATCCTCACCTGTATGTACCTCAACGACGCCCTGCACCCGGGGCACTGAGGCCGGATCGACGAAGTTCACCCATCAAAACCGTCCAGGTCTTTGTTTCTTAAGGAGCGTTACAATGGAAGCTGAAGCCGCAAAGTACATCGGCGCTGGCCTTTCGACCATCGGCATCGCCGGTGCCGCCATCGGCCTCGGCAGCATTTTCGGCAATTATCTGTCGAGTGCCGTCCGCAATCCTTCGGCCGCTGACGGCCAGTTCGGCCGCTTGATCCTCGGCTTTGCCGTGACTGAAGCGCTCGGCATCTTCTCGCTGCTGATCGCTCTGCTGCTGCTGTTCGCCGTCTGATCCGCGAGGCAGTCGAGGCGGACCCGATGGGCCCGCCGTATGCTGCCGGCCGGTTTCCGGTCGGCCGTGACGAGCCGGCGCCTCGCGAGGTGATTTTCGCCTCGAGGCGCCGCTTGGCCATCATTATCCATGGAGCCTGAGCGTCGATGAGCTGGTTCATCAGCCAAGCCAACGCACAACAGCCGGCCGCTGTTCCGGCAGTGGGCGGTTCCGCGCCGACGGAAGCCACCGGCACAACGGTGGCGCACGGTGGCGGCGAGCACGGGGGCACTTTTCCGCCGTTCGATCCCTCGACCTTTCCCTCGCAGCTGTTCTGGCTGGCCATCGTCTTCATCGCGCTCTACGTCATGATGGCCAAGAAGGTCATTCCGCAGATTGGTGGTATCTTCGAGGCACGCGCCGCCAAGATTGCCGGCGATCTCGTGGAAGCCGAGAAGGCCAAGGCGGAAACGGATGCGGCCATCGTCTCCTACGAAGCGTCGCTGGCTGCCGCCCGTAACAAGGCCAACGCCATCGCCCACGATACGCGCAGCAGAGTTGCGCACGAGATCGACGGTCGGCGCCATGCCGCCGAAGCGCAGCTTGCCGCCAAGCTCTCTGAGACCGAGAGGCACATCGCCGACGTCAAGAACATCGCGCTCGATCATGTGTCGACGATCGCTGTCGAGACGACCGAGGCGGTCGTCGAAGCGCTGGTCGGCAAGGTTGGTCGCGACGAGGCTGCCGCGGCCGTCGCGGCCGTGTCAGTCGGCAAGCACTGAGGGGGCCACGATGCTCGACAACACTACCTGGGCCTTCGTCGGTCTGATCCTGTTCTTCGCCGTGCTCGCTTACTACGGGGTGTTCGGCACGGTTGGCCGCATGCTCGACAAGCGGGGCGAAGAGGTGACTGCGGAACTCGACGCGGCGCAGCGCCTACGCCGGGAAGCGGAAGCACTTCTGGCCGAATATCAGCAGAAGCGCGTCGCCGCCGAAAAGGACGCCGCCGAAATCATCGCCGATGCCGAAGCCGAGGCCAAGCGCATGACGGCCGACGCCGAAGTGGCGCTCAAGGAACTGATCGAGCACCGGACCCGCACCGTCGAAGTCAAGATCGCTCACGCCGAAGCGGCCGCCGTCGCCGAAGTGCGGGCCGTCGCCGTCGACATGGCGATCGCCGCCTCGAAGCGTCTGCTGGCCGAAAAGGTTCAGGGCGAGGTCGCCGCCGACCTCATCTCCAAGGGCGTCGATGAAGTAAAGACGCGATTCAGCTGAACTGCCGCTCCTGTCGATGCGGAACGAGGGGCCTTCGGGGCCCCTTTTTCATGGCTGCAGGCAACAACCCGCCCGCGCCTCGATGCAATCACGCACCGGCCGGAAACTGCGTCGATGGATCGGCGTCGGCCCCAGTTCGGTGAGCGCCTTGAGGTGCTTGGCTGAGCCATAGCCGACGTTGGTCTCGAAGCCATAGCCGGGAAACTCGCCGGCGTGGAGCTCCATCATGCGGTCGCGCATCACCTTGGCGACGATCGAAGCGGCGGCGATGGCGGCGACGCGGGCATCGCCCTTGACGATGGCAGCCCCTCGGTAGCCGGCGGCGATCAGCCCGGCAGGCACATCCCGTCCGTCGACCAGCACGCCCACCGGATGCTCGGCCAGCGACCGTACCGCCCGAGCCATCGCCCAAAGATTGGCGGCCAGAATATTCATGGCATCGATGCGCGCGGCCGAGGCCGAAGCGACGGCGACGATATGGTCACGACAAATGGCCTCGAACATCTGTTCGCGCACATTCGGTCGAAGCTGCTTGGAATCGGTGAGCCCATCGGGCAACGGTGCGTCAGTCAGAATCACCGCCGCGGTTACTACCGGACCGGCCAACGGTCCTCGCCCGACCTCGTCGACACCCGCGATGGGCCCACCCCAGCGGCGTGCGAAATCCTCTTCCATACGGCGGTCACAGGCCTCAACGATAAGGCCGGCAAGGAGATCGGAGGCTGGGGAAGCAACGCGGGGCATGGGCATGACCGAGATGGACGAATCAACGCGCCCACCATGATACGGCAGATGGGCGAAGTCTCGGCCATTTGACGTCCGCTTCCGCGCCACATAAGAGAAATCCCAGATCGTCGTGGCCGCCGCCGCTCACAAAATCCTGGATACCCCGATGTCACACAACAGCTTCGGACATCTCTTCCGCATCACCACCTGGGGCGAAAGCCACGGCCCGGCGCTCGGCGTCGTCGTCGACGGCTGCCCACCGGGACTGCCTCTGACGGCTGAGTTCATCCAGGCCTTCCTCGACCGGCGCAAGCCCGGCCAGTCGCGTTTCGTGACGCAGCGGCGCGAGGACGATCTTGTGGAGATCCTCTCGGGCGTCTTCGAAGATGACCGCACCGGCGGTCCCGTCACCACGGGAACGCCGATCTCGCTGCTGATCCGCAATACCGACCAGCGCTCCAAGGACTATGGCGACATTCGCGACACCTATCGTCCAGGCCACGCCGACGTGGCCTATGACCTCAAATACGGCATCCGCGACTATCGCGGCGGCGGCCGTTCCTCGGCCCGCGAGACGGCGGCCCGCGTTGCCGCCGGTGCCGTCGCACGCAAAGTGATCGAGGGGGTGACCATCCGGGGGGCGCTCGTCCAGATCGGCAAGGAAAAGATCGATCGCGCCAATTGGGACTGGAGCACCGTCAACGACAATCCGTTCTTCTGCCCCGACCCTGAGGCGGTGCCGCGTTTCGAGGCCTATCTCGACCGCATCCGCAAGGCCGGATCTTCGGTTGGCGCCGTGGTAGAGCTGGTGGCCGAGGGCGTGCCGGCCGGCTGGGGCGCTCCGATCTACGGCAAGCTCGACCAAGACCTCGCCTCGGCGCTGATGTCGATCAATGCCGTGAAAGGCGTCGAGATTGGTGAGGGTTTCGCCGCCGCCGAGCTCACCGGCGAGGCCAACGCCGATGAGATGAGCATGGGCAACGACGGCACCATCCTGCATGCGTCGAACCATGCCGGCGGCATCCTCGGCGGTATCTCCACCGGACAACCTTTGGTCGCGCGCTTTGCCGTCAAGCCGACCTCGTCGATCCTGATCGATCGCCGTTCGGTATCGGCTGCCGGCGCGGACGTCGATGTCATGACGCGTGGCCGCCACGACCCTTGCGTTGGCATCCGTGCCGTGCCGGTGGGCGAGGCGATGATGGCGCTGGTTCTTGCCGACCACAAGCTGCGCCACCGTGCCCAGACCGGACGCGATGGCGCGGTCGCCTTTCCGCTGCGGTGACGGTGTAGCCATGGTTGCGATGGAGGTCTCGGTTACGCCGCTCGATCCGATACGTGATCTTGGCGTGGTGGAAAACGTCTATCGACGTGCCGCCGACTATCTCGACCTTGAAAGCGGGCTGATGCCGGATGCCGCCGCCCGCGCTTTCTTTGAAGAGCGGCCACCGGCGAGCACCGAGGAACCCTTGAAATTCGGCGTCAGCGGCGATGACGGCACGCTCGTTGCCATCGGCGATCTGGCATTTGGCTACCCTGAGCCCGACGATGCCTATCTCGGCCTGCTTCTTCTCGTTCCGGAAGTCCGCGGCAAGGGTTTGGGTCAGACGATTCTCGGCAAGGTGAAGATGCTCGCCCGGACACGCGGGGCATCGCGCCTGCTGATCGGGGTTCTCGACGCCAATGAGCAGGCACGTATCTTCTGGGAACGGCAAGGCTTCAGAAAAACTCGAACCAGCGGACCGCATGAATTCGGTCAGCGAAGGCACGTTGTGCACCGCCTGGAGCTGTCCCTTGCCAATGTTCACGGGAATTGAGCTTAGGTTATCTGCAATTTTTGAGATATCGCCAAATCTTCATGTGCGCTTTACGGCTTGTTTACGCGCGACCGCGCACAAACTCATACGAAAGTATCAGTTGTGGCGGGGGCCAGTCTTCGGCGTAGGTCGAGGTGGTCTGTTGGGTCCGAGCGAGTGCGTTTGCGTTCGCGTCGGTTTCGGCATCGCGAAAATGGGCGGTCCCGCGCCAATCTAGCGGGGACAAGCATGCTGAAGTCGTTCACGGGGAGAATAGTTTTCGTCGTGCTGGTGTCCGCGCTGGCGCTGGCCGCCGTCCTGACGTTCGCGACGCAGCGAATGGCCGAGCAAACGGTCACCGATCTCTCAGGCGAAGCCATCGTCACCGCAGCCGGTGCTCGCGCCGGCGCCTTGCAGGCCTGGATCGATAGCCTCTCCAGCCAGGCGGCGGCCGTCGCTTCCGCTTCGGCTCTTCAGGAATCGGCTCGCGAGTTCAAAAGCGGTTGGAACCAGTTGCTCGACGACGATCCCGGCGCCCGCCTGCGGCAGGTATTTGTCGACGGCAACCCGAACCCGCAGCACCGCGAGGAGTTGACCGCCGTCAGCGATACGTCGGAGCGCTATTTCATCTACCACGCGACCGGCCACAAGGCGGTCGCTTCGGCCCTGCGCGACACCGGCTTCGACGACCTCGTGCTGTTCGACGACGGCGGCAAGGCCTACTATTCCTACACCAAGGACGAGATGTTCGGCCGCCGCATCGCCGACGTCAAAGGCAAGCCGGCACTGGTCGACATCGTCAAGGCGATGATCCCGGCGCCCGGCGCCAAGCCCGCCGCCCTCAAGCCCGCCTTTACCGGATTCATGCCCGACCCGTCGGCTTCGGTCGGCCTCAGCAGCTATTTCGTCGCCCCGGTGATCATGGAAGGCCGCTTTGTCGCTGTGGTGGCACTGCGCGTCAACATGGCGCAGGCCGCCAAGGTTCTGACCGACAAGACCGGCCTTGGTGCCACCGGACGTTCCATTCTTGTCTCCTCGGAGGCTGGTTCCGGTTTCACCTTCGGTCAGACGGCGAAGGGCGACATGCTGATCGACCTTTCGACAAATACGCTACGCAAGGCGGCGGAGGGCCAAGTGTTCGAGGCCGAAATCCAGCCCGGCACTGTCGAGCTTGCAGCGCTGGCGTCGGTACGCCCCGGCTGGCAGGTGCTGTCCCTGCATGATCGCAGCGCTGCGCTGGCGCCCGTCAAGCGTCTGACGCTCATCCTTGTTGCCGTCGCCGCGGCGGTTCTGCTCCTCGTCGGCGGTATCGCAGTGCAGCTCACACGTCGCCTGACGCGGCCCTTGGCGACACTGGCTGCTGATGTCCGTCGGCTCGGTGCCGGCGAACTCGAAACCCAACTGTCGGGCCGCGACCGCAAGGACGAAATCGGCGATCTTGCCCGCGCCGTCGACCTGTTCCGCGCCGCCGCCATCGAGCGTCTGCGGCTCGAAGAACAGCAGATCGAAGAAGGACGCCGGCGTGAAAACCGCCAGCAGGAGGTCGATCGTCTGGTCAGCGAGTTCCGGGCAGAGGTGCACAACACCATCGAGGCGGTGGCCCGCCGCATGAGCGACATGACGGCGACTGCTGCCGACCTGACGCAGGTTGCCGAAGAGACCACCGTTCGCACAGGCGAGGCGGCTCATGCCTCTTCGACGGCATCTGGCTCGGTAGGCTCGGTCGCCGCCGCTGCGGAGGAACTGGACGCTTCGATCCGCAACCTCGGAACACAGGTGAACTCCGCGCGCGACGTGGTCGAGAGTGCCACCCAGGGCGCCAATGCCGCCAATGCCAAGGTCGGCGGGCTGCGCGTCGCTTCCGAGGAGATCGGCAAGATCGTCACGCTGATCCAATCGATCGCTGGCCAGACCAATCTTCTGGCGCTCAACGCCACCATCGAGGCGGCGCGGGCGGGTGAGGCCGGTAAGGGCTTTGCCGTCGTCGCCTCGGAAGTGAAGAATCTTGCCGGTCAGACCGCCAAGGCGACCGAGGAAATTGCTCACCAGATCACGGCGATCCAGACCTCTTCAGAAGAAGCGGCTGAAGCCATCCAGGCGATCACCGACACCATGGCGACCGTCAATCGCTATACCGTCGCCATGGCCGACGCCATGGGCCAGCAGAGCGAGGCCACCACCTCGATCAGTGGTAACGTTCACGCCGCCGCCGCCGCTACCGGCTCGGTGCTCGGCATTGTCGAGCGCGTGGCCAGCGCGGCCGACGCCACCACGCGTTCGGCTCAGTCGGTGAAGGACAGCGCCGCCGATGTCGAGCGGGAGACCAAGGCGTTGGAAGAGCTGTTGGCCGACTTCCTCGATCGGGTGACGGCAGCCTGATGATGCATCTGGCCGGGCGGGTGGACACCTGTCCGGCCGGGTTCGCTCATCAAGCGCAGCAACGCGCGATTTCACGCCTTGACCGAGGTGTGCGCGCCGTTAATTCTCACCGTCACGATCTTTTTTGAAAGACTGGCGGATGCTCCTCGTCAACGGTTCCATCTTCGACGGCGAGGCCTTGTTGCCGGCCGGTCACGCGATCTTGGTCGAGGATGGCCGGATCGTTCGCATTGCGCCTCTCGCCGGCTTCGCCGGATATGCCGGTCGCACGGTTGATGCTCACGGCATGACCATCCTGCCGGGCCTGATCGATTGTCATGCCCACCTTGTTCTCGGCGGGGAGCTCAATCCTTCCGCCGTATTGGCCGGCATCTCCCACGTCGAGCTGACATTGCGTTGTCTGGAAAACGCCGCTGCGTCCTTGGCCGGTGGCATAACCGCGATGCGTGATCTCGGCGGTGTCGATCATGTCGAGCTGAGTGTCCGCGATGCGTTCAATTCCGGCCGGATGTTTGGACCGACCATTCGCGCCGCGGGGAAGTTCATCTGCATGACGGGCGGCACCAATTATTTCATCGCTCGTCAGGCCGATGGTCCGGACGAGATGATCAAGGCGGTGCGCGAGCAGATCCATGCCGGCTGCGACTGCATCAAGCTGATGGCGACAGGGGGCGTACTGACGCCGGGCGTTCGCCTTGAGCACGCTCAGTTCACCTGCGAGGAAATGACGGCTGCCGTTGTCGAAGCTCGGCGCTTTGGTCGTCCTTCCGCTGCGCACGCCATGACGCCGGCCGGCATACTCAATGCGGTGCGGGCTGGTGTCGATTCTATCGAACATGGCGTGATGCTCGATCAGCAGTGCATCGATGAGATGATGGCACGTGACGTCGTGCTGGTACCCACCCTGATGCCCTTCCACTGCATGCTTGCGAGCAATGTCGGGGGTGTGCCCGAATGGGCGATGGAAAAGGCGCGTTGGGCCTCGGAACACCACCGGCGGTCCTTCAAGGCTTACTACGACGCCGGTGGACGCATTGCCATGGGCGCCGACACCGGAACGCCGTTCAATCCTCACGGGAATGCCGCCTGGGAGCTGGCCCACATGGTCGGCGCTGGCATGAGGCCTCTGCACGCCCTGACGGCGGCGACCGCGACGGCCGCCGATCTGCTTGGGCTCGATAACCGTGGGCGTATCAGGGAGGGTTTTGCCGCCGATCT
>JAGSYV010000076.1 GCA_018262505.1 Pseudomonadota bacterium | reverse complement strand
CATCAAGACCCACCGCGTTGTGCTGGTCGACCAGCGCGGCACCGGCCGCAGTACCCGAATCGAAAGTGGCACCATGGCGCGCTTCGGCGAGGATGGCGCCGCTGCGGCCGACTATCTTGCCTGTTTCCGGGCCGACAGCATTGTCGCCGACTGCGAGCATATCCGCAAAGCCCTGTTTGGCGGCGTGCGTTGGGAAACGCTCGGCCAAAGCTATGGTGGCTTCCTGACGCTCACCTATCTGTCGCAGGCGCCGGAAGGGCTGGCTGCATGCTACGTGACGGGCGGGCTCGCCGGTCTTGCGGCCACAGCCGAGGATATCTACCGCCGCACCTATCCCCGCGTCGCCGCCAAGACCGACCGCTATTACGCCCGCTATCGTGAGGACCGTGCCCGCGTCGGCCGGATCGCCGATCTGCTGTCGACGGGCAACATCCGACTACCAGATGGTGATCGGCTGACGGTGCGCCGCTTCCAGACCCTCGGCATCGATTTCGGCATGGCGCCGGGCTTTGAGAACGTGCACTGGCTGATCGACGAAGCCCTCTCGTCCACGGCGGAAGACCGGCTGTCCGATGGCTTCCTTGCCGCGGTGATGCAGGCGACATCCTATGACGGCAACCCGCTGTTCGCTGTTCTCCAGGAAAGCATCTATGGCCAGGGCGCTGGCGCGACCGGCTGGGCGGCCGAGCGCATCGGCGCGCAATTCCCGGAATTCGGCACCGACCGACGGCCGCTCCTTTTCACCGGCGAGATGATGTTCCCGTGGATGTTCGAGGACACCCGGTCGTTGCGGCCGTTCCGGGCCGGGGCCATGGCGCTCGCGGCGCGGACTGACTACAGCCGTCTCTATGATCCCGCCCGGCTGGCGGCCAACGAGGTGCCGGTGGCGGCCGCGATCTACTTCGACGACATGTATGTCGATGCCGGCCTGTCGCTGGAGACGGCGGCCCGTGTCGGCCATCTGGAGCACTGGGTGACCAACGAGTTCGAGCATGACGGACTGCGCCAATCTCCCGGCGTCTTTTCGCGTCTGGTGGAGATGGTGAAGGCGCGCGGCGGTCCGCGCATCTGAGGGGGCCGTCCGGGGTGATGAAAGAGGGTTCGGTGAGCATGTCGCAAACAATCGGGGAGCGCCTCGCCGCGCTGCGCGCGCAAATGGCCGTGCGCGGCTATGACGGCTTCATCGTGCCGCGCGCCGATGCGCATCAGAGCGAGGTCTCCGCCCCTCGCGACAATTGCCTGGCGTTCATCTCGGGCTTTACCGGATCGGCCGGGCTGGCGCTGGTTCTCGCCGAGACCGCGCTGATCTTCGTCGACGGCCGCTATGATATCCAGGTGCGGCGCGAGGTGGACGAGACTCTGTTCGAGATCCGCCACCTGCATCATGCCCCGATTGATCACTGGATGCGGCACCACGCCCGTGCCGGCCTGGCCATCGGCTTTGATCCGATGCTCATCACCGGCGCGTTGCACGACCGGATGGCGGTGGCGATGGCTTCGGTCGGCGGCCGCCTTGTGCCTTGCGCCGACGATCTGTTCGATCTCGTCTGGCCTGCCCGCCCGCCGGCTCCTGTCGGGCCGGTGCTGGCCATGCCGGCATCCGTCGCTGGCGAGACTTCGGCCGACAAGCGACGCCGTGCCGGTCAGGCGATCCGTCAGGCGGGCGCGGTCACGCTCGTCGAAACGCTGCCGGACAACATCGCCTGGCTGCTCAACGTGCGCGGCGCCGACATTGCCATGAACCCGGTGCCGCAGTCCTTTCTGCTGCTGGCCACTGACGGCAGCGCCGAGTGGTTCGTCGATAGCCGCAAGATCGGCAATGACCGGGCAGATTTCGAGCTGGAGGGTGTGCGCCTGACGGCTCCGGCGCAGTTCCTCGACCGGATCACCGAGATCGTGCGCAACGGCCCGGTACTGGCCGATCCGCAATTCTCGCCGGTTGCGGTAAGGCTCGCCGTGGAGGCGGCGCAGGGCACGATGATCGCGCAGGCAAACCCGCTGACGCTTCTGAAGGCGCGCAAGACTGCCGTCGAACTGGCGGGCTATCGACGCTGCCATGTGGAGGACGGGGCGGCACTGACCGAGTTCCTAGCCTGGGTGTCGAGCGAGGGACGACGGCGCGAAACCTCGGACCACCCCGTGACCGAACTGGAGGCGGAAGCCCGGCTTCTGGCGTTCCGCCAATGCCGTCAGGGCTTTCTGGAGCCGAGCTTTCGCTCCATTTCGGCGTCGGGGGAGAATGCGGCGCTCTGCCACTACACGGCGGCAGAGGCGTCCAATGCCGCCATCGACAGCCGCGCGCCCTATCTGATCGATTCCGGAGGCCAATATCTCGACGGCACGACGGACGTCACCCGCACCCTGTTTCTCGGCCCGGCAACTGCTGAGATTCGGCGCACCTACACAGCTGTGCTGAAGGGGTTCCTGGCGCTGATCATGACCACTATGCCGATCGGGACCCAGGGTCACCAACTCGATGCCTTCGCCCGCCGGCCGCTTTGGGATCTCGGCCTCGACTATGATCACGGCACCGGCCATGGGGTCGGCCATCGTCTGTTGGTGCATGAGTATCCGCACCGCTTTTCGAAGCTGGCCACCCCCTATGGGCTCGAGCCCGGCCATATCATGACCATCGAGCCAGGCTATTACGAGGCCGGCCGCTACGGTTTGAGGATCGAGAACCAGGTGGAAGTGGTGGAAGCGGGGCCGGGCTTCTGCCGCTTTGCCTCGCTGACGCTGGCGCCGATCGACCTTTCAGCGGCAAATCTGCCGGATTTGACGGCGGCCGAAATCGCCTTTCTCGATGCCTATCACCGCCAGGTTCGCGCCGCCCTCCTGCCTCTCGTCAGCACATCAGCGCAAGCCTTCCTGATTGACCAGACGCAGCCCGTCGCCGAAAGGTCCGAGCAGTTCGATCGAGACGGATAGATCGCATCCGTCTTGTGGGTCAGACCCCTCTCAATTGTTGATCTTGTGGTCAAAACAATCTGTCGCTTGCTGGACGCAAGCGTCAGATTTTGACCACTCGTTTGCGGCCATGGACGTTCAGAGCCTGTCCAGCGTCAGAGCGTTGTTGACATCTCTGGCGATATATTCCTGGATCTGCCGCACAATCTGCTTGGCGTGAGCGACGGCGAGCCGGTCTGCCTCGTCCACATTCCCCGCCTCGACGGCGGCGACAATATCCTCGTGTTCCTGGACATATTGTCGCGGCAGGCGATCATCGAAGGTGGAGTAGTAGAACCGCAGGATTCGGCGCCCCTCGTCGAGCAGCCGCGCGAAGAAGGCGGTGTAGTAGGAATTGCCGGCGACTTCGGCGATGGCGACGTGAAACTCCCGATTGGCTTCGATCATCGCCTGGGCGTTCTGTGCCTCGACAGCTGCGGCAAAGGCATCCTGAAACGTGCGGACACGCTGCATTGCGGCCGGATTGCGACGGCTTGCGGCGGCGCGTGTCGTCACGCGATACATCAGCGACAGCGCATCGAAATAGGTCGGCAGAGTGGCAAAATCGATTGGCGTCACAACCGTGTTGCGGTTGGGCAGCGTCGTCACCAGTCCTTCCGAGGCCAGACGCAGGAGAGCTTCCCGAATGGGCGTGCGCGACATCTCGAAACGTTCGGACAGCCTGACTTCATCCAGGGGACTACCCGGCTCGAGATCCATCACCAGGATTTCATGCCTCAATGTGGCATAAACCGTCTGGGTTCCGGACCCCCGAGATCTCGGGGCATCCATGTGGCTGGTATCTACCTTTGCCATCAATCAACTCTTGCCATCAAACCGCATCCAATTTCTGCATGCATACTGTCGACGATTCGGGCGAGCAAGACAAATCTGCCACTTGTCACGCCAGCGACCCCAGCGGCCAAAACCGGCACCTGCGCCTTGCGCGCCTGGTCGAAGGCCGCCCGCCTCTATCGCCGGGCCTTGTCAGGCATTGAAGTCATCAGGCAGTAGCGCCTCGGGGAAATTCTGGTAGGCGACCGGGCGGAGGAAGCGGCGAATCGACATCGTACCGACACTGGTCGCCCCGAAGTTGGAGCTGGCCGGCCAGGGTCCCCCATGCACCATGGAATCGACGACCTCGACTCCGGTCGGGAAGCCGTTGACCAGTACGCGCCCGGCCTTGCGCTCAAGAACGGGCACGAGGCTCCGCGCCACCTCGAGATCTGCGTCATCCATGTGCATTGTCATGGTCAACTGACCTTTAAAGCCGAGGGCGAGTTCGTGCATCTCCGCAAGCGACGCGACGCGGACGACGAGGCCGAGCGGACCAAAGACCTCCTCGGCCAGAGACAGGTTCCCGGCGAATGTCTGCCCTGTGGTTTCAAAGAGATTGGGCAAGGCAGCGCGCCCCTCCGAAACAGTCAAGACCACGGGCCGGATACCCTCGTTGGTGACGAAATGCCCGCAGCCCTTTTGGTAAGCGGTGGCGATGCCGTCGGTCAGCATGGTCTGCGGCGCAATCTTCTCCAGTTCGGTCGCCGTCGCGGTGACGAAGCGATCGGCATCGGGACCGTCGACGACCACTACGATGCCCGGACGGGTGCAGAACTGCCCGGCTCCGAGGGCGAGCGATGCGGCCCAGCCCAGCCCCACCGCCTCGGCCCGGTTCGCAGTCGCGGCGGGCAACAAGAACATCGGGTTCACGCTTCCCAGTTCACCAAAGAACGGGATTGGCTCTGGCCGGGCGGCGCACAGGTTGAAGAGCGCGCGGCCGCCGGCGAGCGATCCGGTGAAGCTGACGGCCTTGATGAACGGATGGGTGACCAACGCCTCGCCGACCTCACGGGCGCCGCCCTGAACGAGAGAGAAGACGCCTGCCGGAAGGCCACAGCGATGGATCGCGGCAAGGATCGCCTCGGCGACGATCTCACCTGTGCCGGGATGGGCGGAATGGCCTTTCACCACCACCGGGCAACCGGCGGCCAGCGCGGCGGCGGTGTCACCGCCTGCCGTGGAAAAGGCCAGCGGGAAGTTCGAGGCACCGAAAACGGCCACCGGACCAACCGGCCGCTGCGTCAGGCGGATCTCCGGGCGCGGCAATGGCGTGCGTTCGGGAAGGGCGGGATCGCGGCGGCGGTCGAGATAATCACCCTGGCGGATATGGGCGGCAAATAAGCGAAGCTGCCCGGTGGTGCGCCCGCGCTCTCCGTCGAGGCGCGCGGTGGGCAGGCCGGTCTCCTGCGCGGCGATTTCGGTGATGGTTGGTGCCCGCGCCTCGATCTCGTCGGCGATGGCCTCGAGAAAGAGCGCGCGATCTTCGCGCGAGGTCGCGGCATAGGTCCAGGACGCCGCTTCCGCTGCATCGCAGGCACGCCCGACTATCTCAGGCGTACCAACGGCGAAGCGATGCGAGGGACCCTGGGCCGGCGTTGAGGCGAAGTGCATCATCCCGTCGATCCATTGGCCCGCGACTAGGTGTTTGCCGTGCGGCGTGAAGGACATGGCCATGCTCCAATCGTAAAGCGAGGAAAACAAGCGCCACCGGTCGGCGACCAGGCGGAATGTCTGACAAGTGGTGCGAATCCGAGATTTCGCTCCCGCTCGATGGCGGGCCGTACCATTGATTATCTAGTTGAAGTGGTTTGATTTTTCTCTCCAGGAGAACACCGCCTTCGGAGGACTCCTTTGTCGGAGTCAAACCACTAGGACAACTCGATCATGGCGATCCGATCTCGCGGCCACCTGTCCCGAACAGGGCAGAGGACGCGCGGGCGCCGCGGCGTTCCGTCTCGCCATTGGTCCCACGCGCGCCGTTTATCGCTCAGGGGCGACAGGTCTGCACCGCGCCCGGCAGTTTCGACCACTCGCCATACCAGGTTTCGAAGAGGTCAAGCTGGGCCGCTACAAAGCCCCGCTGACTAGCGGAGAGTTCGTCGGTCGCGTTGAAGTGCAGCGCGTATCCCTGATGCCCCTTCAGGACCATCATATACTTGAAGAACAACACGAGATCGGGTCCTTCGTCGAAGGATGACAGGACTGCGAGCGCGGCTTCGAGTTCGAGCGCGCGCATCCGTGCCTCGGCATCGCCGCGCGCGGCGGCGGTGCACAGCGCGACCAGATGCAGCACTTCCTTCGGCAGGACATTGCCTATGCCGGTGATGGCGCCGAGCGCGCCGCAATTGACGTAACCGTGGAACACGGCGGTATCGACACCAATCATCAGCGTAACCGCGTCATTGCTGCTGGTGATGTTCTCGGCGGCATAGGTCATGTCCGACTTTCCGCCGAACTCCTTGAAGCCGATGAGATTGGGATGGGCGGAGCGCAGTTCGAAAAAGAGTTCGGCGCGGGTGGCGAAGCCGTAATAGGGGCTGTTGTAGATCACCGCCGGCAGGCCCGGAGCCGCCGAGAGGATCGCCTTGAAATGGGCTCGCTGGGCTATCACCGACGAACCGCGCGACAAGACGCGCGGGATGACCATCAACCCCTTGGCGCCGACCTTCTGAGCATGCGCGGCGTGGGCCACGGCGGTCGCCGTGTTAACTGCACCGGTACCGACGATCACCGGTATGCCGGCAGCTACAAGGCGCTCGACGCCTTCCATCCGCTGGGCATCCGTGAGCAGCGGCCAGTCGCCCATCGATCCGCAATAAACCACAGCCGGCATCCCTGCTGCAAACAACTCGCTTGCCCTTTGCACGAGCCCATCGAAGTCGGGCGTGCGATCAGGCTTGCAAGGCGTCATCAAGGCGGGAATGCAACCAGTGAAAATGTTCGACGTCATCGGGGGGCTCCTTCGTCTCGCGCCGCGCCGACGGCCGGCCTTTCCCGCGCGATTCCCTATGGTTTGGAACCCAGTCTATATCTTGTATTTTCTTTGTCGACAACATGTGTGGCAAAATTGACGCCGACATCCGCCCTGCAGTCGCAGCTGCGAATGTGCAAGATGGGCGATTATAGCTGGGCAAGAATGCGGGGCGGAACCGCCGGCGCCTATGTGCCGTGGTTTAGGGTCCGATACCCTAAGCAGGTTTCGGAAAAGTGTCCCACGGTTTTCCGATCAAAACCGGCGACAAGACAAAGGGCTAAGCAGACGAAGCGTTGGCTTGCCAACGTAAGTCTGCCTAGAAGGCCGCCGCGAAACGATCAACTGCGAAGGCCGACAGATCGACCGGTGAGCGCTCGCCAGTGGCCAGAGCGGCAATGATCACCCCGGTCATCGGTCCGAGCGTCAGCCCGAGATGTTGGTGGCCGAAGGCATAGAGGATGCGGGGATTTCTTGTCGAACGGCCGATCGCCGGCAGATAGTCCGGCAAGGTCGGCCGCGAACCGTACCATGTCGCGGTGTCGTCGCCAAAGGACAGACCGAGGTCCTGCACATGCCGGCGCAGGCGCGCCCATTTGCGCGGATCGGGCGGCGCATCATGGCGCGTGAACTCGACGAAACTCGTCGCCCGCAATCCCGACGTGAAGCCGGAAACCACCAATGCCCTATCCTCGAAGACGATGGGCGGCAGTCCCGCCGGCCAGTGCGCGGAGGGCGACTGGATGTGATAGCCGCGTTCGGCGATGATCGGCACGCGATGACCGAGCGCTTCCATCAGGCGCTTTGAGCGCACGCCGGCGGCAACCACCACGAGGTCAGTAGCCGGTCCCGTCACGTGTTCGCGGCCGGCCATGCCGGTTTCGAGCCGTCCTCCCATCGCGAGGAAAGCTGTCCGCAGGGCGTCGAGCGCTGAGCCGGGATCGGCGATGCTGGCCGTTCCTTCATAGCGCATGGCATCGATGATCGGGCGGCTGATTGTCGCCCTCAGGAGTTCACCCTGCTCATCCGTCAGGTCATGGCAGGAGACAGCGGCCGAGGCCGCCGGTCGGGCCAGCGCCCGCCGCCCGCGCGTGGCCGAGGCGGCACGCTCCCAGGCGACGATGTGACCGGTCTCGCGCAGCAGATCCGTCGCACCGATGGTCGCCACACGTATCCGCCACGCAGGCAGTGCCTGTTCGAGCAGAGCGCTCAGCGCCGCCTTGCCCCGGGCGAACCGAGATGGCGTCCCCGCCGCGAGAAGGCGCAGGCCGAATGGTAACCAGGTGGCGATGGCCGACGGCGGAAAGCTCACGGGTCCGCCGATGGACATGAGGCGGCGCGGCATCTGCATCGTCATCCGCCATGACGCAAGCGGTTCGACCTGCTCGGTCGCGATGTGACCGATATTGCCCCACGAGGCGCATGGGCGTTCGGGCGCGTCATCCAGAAGCGTCACGTCAAAGCCGCGCTCGCGCAGGGCCAAGGCCGAGGAAAGACCCACGATGCCGCCACCGATGACGAGAACCGAACGTGCCGCTGTCATGACATCACCCGAGACCATTGGGAAAAGGATCGTCGCCGTCGAGGATCAGCGTCGCTTCGGCGGTCACCCACGCGCGCCCGGCAATGCGCGGAAGAACGCGGCCGTTCTCGCTGGGC
The DNA here is from genome assembly GCA_018262505.1 of Pseudomonadota bacterium. Lineage (GTDB taxonomy): Bacteria > Pseudomonadota > Alphaproteobacteria > Rhizobiales > Pleomorphomonadaceae > Pleomorphomonas. The sequence continues at coordinate 6,324 of JAGSYV010000076.1, read as the reverse complement.
GCATAGACGCCGACAAAGCGGCTGCCGACAATGCTCTCCTGGACCCATGCCTGGCCCGGCGCCAGCGTTCCGTGGGCGGCCAGACAGGCGAGCTTGGCGCTTGTCCCCGTGCCGCAGGGCGAACGGTCGTAAGCACCGCCCGGGCAGAGCACGAAGTTGCGGCTGTTCGCGCCGTCGGTTCCCGGCTGGAACAGCTCGATGTGGTCGATCTCGGCCCCCTCGGCGCCGGTGATCCCGGCGCGCACCAGAGCCGCCTTGATCGCGCTGGATGCGGCGGTGAGACGCGGGATTTCCGCGTAATCCAGTGCGCAAGGCGTGCTCTCGGTCAGGAAGAACCAGTTGCCACCCCAGGCGACGTCACCGATGACCGTGCCGAGACCATCGACATGAACAGTCACGCCGCCGGCATGGACATAGGCGGGCACATTGTCGATCGTCACCGTGTTGCGCCCCTCAAGTGTGGCAGTCACCACGCCGACCGGTGTCTCGACGCGGTGAATGCCCGGCGCGATGCGCCCCATATGGGCGAGCGTCACGATCGCGCCGATGGTGCCATGGCCGCACATGCCGAGATAGCCGGCATTGTTGTAGAAGATGAGCCCCGCCGCGCAGGTCGGATCAACCGGCGCGCACAACAACGCGCCGACCATGGCATCGAAGCCGCGCGGTTCGTTGAGCGAGAAGCGGCGGATGTGGTCGAATTGCTCGGCAAAGATGCGCCTGCGCTCGGACAAGGGGCCCGAACCAAGATCCGGGCCGCCCTCGACAACGAGGCGGGTCGGCTCGCCTTCAGTATGGGAATCGACTACTTTCATCAGTGCCGTCACTCCAATCTGCGAGTCGGGGGATTGGGAGGGCATTCGTTTTCGCCTCCGCCACCCCCATAGTGTCGGAGCATCACCGCCTCGTCTTGGCCGAAATCGAACCTCGAACTCCAAAAACGGCAATATCTCCACGGCAGGGCCAATGGCTTACCTTTCCTCTCTTTCCCTCGCCCTGGCACGATCCCTCTCGGAGGGCGACCTGTTTGATGCGGTTCTCGATACGGTCTATTTTGTCAAGGATGCCGAGGGGCGTTACGCGGTGGTCAACCAGACCCTGGTCGAGCGAACCGGCAGCGGGAGCAAAGCCAACCTCATCGGGCGCACCGCCGATGACGTGTTCCCGGGCGATCTGGGCCAACGGATCGCCGAACAAGATCGTGTCATAACCAAGAGCGGTCGAATGCTGACCGCCGAACTCGAGCGGCATCTTTATGCCAATGGCGGCGAGGGCTGGTGTCTCACCTGGAAGGTGCCGCTGCGCGACGACGCCGGCAGGATTGTCGGGCTGCTTGGCATCTCGCGCGACGTTCGCCCCGCCAACGAGGATCCAAAGGAGACCCGCGCCCTGTCCGAAGCCCTCGCCCATGCCAGGGCGAATGTCGACAAGCCCTTGCGGATTGGCGATCTCGCCGCCCGCACCGGGTTGTCGATCTTCCGGTTCGACCAAAAAATCCGTCAGCTTTTTGGAATGTCGGCCGGACAATATATCGCCCGTCTGCGCATCGATCGCGCCTGCGATCTGTTGCGCCACTCGGCATGGCCGATCAGCGAGATTGCCATCGAGTGCGGCTATGCCGACCAGACGACGTTCTCCCGGCAGTTTCGTAAGATCGTCCGCCTGAGCCCGCACAGGTATCGGACGTTTGTGCAGCAAGGCCGGAACCAGGATCCCTGACAGCGCAGGACCGTCTGCCCGGTCTTCTCCGCCTCCTCACCCTTCGCCAGATCACCCTTGCCACCGATGTTCTCGCCGAGATCGATTGGTCGGGGCGGTGACAAAGTCTACCACTGGAGCACCAGCGATCCGCGTTCTGCAGGAAACGAGCCAGGGCGGCCTTCCTGGAATCTCGATCGAGTGCATAAACAGTCTGTTTGAACATCACTCCATCAAGGAGTCGCTGGATGTAGCAGAGACGGTAAGCGGGATGTTGTGCTGATTGATGCGACCGGTGACCTAAAATGTCGCGCAAAGACGTTGCCTCTGAGCAACAGCCGTCCGCTAATTTCATAGTACGCGCCGCCGATTCCGCGCCACGCTTTCCCCCCTTGCGCTTCCACCACGCTTCCACGAAGCAATTTCCGCACCCAGATTTTTGAACAACAAAAAACCAGTTAAGTCATTGACTTAACTGGTATATTTTTGTTGCGAGGGCAGGATTTCATCTTAACTTGCGACAATCTTTGGCGTCGCAGGAAATGCGGGCTCTGCTTGCTGTCGAGCAGCGCTACGGGCTCTTTCGCAGCAAAGCGTAGGGCTTCTGTCATCGGGCCTGCGGCTCACTCCTCCTATTGGCACGGCGTCGCCTCCACTACCGGTTCCTGCCTCAGCATAACTGAGACATTGGACTTTCGTTCGGTATCGCCGATCGCGGCAGCCCAATTACCCTCTTAAGTTGTATATTTTGAACGGCACAAGTGGCCTGTGTTATGCAGTTGCCAGAGTATTCCATAACTCCGAGAGGAATTTCTCCGTGCCCGATGCTGCTCCGCCGACCGCTCCCAGCGCTCGCACCCGCGTCAATCGCTACCGTTGGCTCGCCCACTACGACCGAGAGACCATTTACGCTATTCTTGATGCTATGCCGGTCGCCCACGTCGGCTATATCCACGACGGCGCCCCCATTGTGACTCCGACGCTTCAGTGGCGTGAGGGGGATCGCATCTACTGGCATGGCGCCGCCCACGGCCGCATGATGAAGGCGACCAGCGAAGCGGAGGTTTGCCTCACCGTTTCCATCCTCGACGGTTTGGTGCTGGCGCGCGCGGCCTACAACTTCAACATCAACCATCGCTCGGTCATGGTGTTCGGCCAGCCCGAGGCAGTGACCGAGCCTACCGAAAAAACCCGCCTGCTCAAGCGCTTCGTTGATGGTTACGTACCCGGCCAATGGGAGCGGCTGCGACCGGTGACCGAGCAGGAGATCGGCGCCACCGCCATCCTGTCGCTGCCGCTCACCGAAGCGTCGGCCAAGCTGCGGGCCGGGCCGCCGGAGGATGGCGAGGACGACTACGACTTTCCGGTCTGGGCTGGCGTGCTGCCGATCAACCTCACCGTCGGCGCCCCCGAGCCCGACCCACGCAACCAGCCCGGCGTCGAGGTGCCCCCCCTCCCTCTCTACCTTCCAGATCGGTTGATGGATGCGTATCCTTGTTTTTCAGCATCTCGGCGTCGAGCATCCCGGTACCTTCACCGCCTTGTGGACGGCAGCCGGTCATACAATCAAGACGGTGGAACTCGATGAGGGCGAGCCGATTCCGCCGCTCGATCCCTTCGATCTTCTCGTCGCCATGGGCAGGCCGATGGACGTCTGGCAGGAAGCCGAACTGCCCTGGCTCGTCGCGGAGAAGACCACCATCCGCCGCTTCGTTCGCGATCTGGGCCGGCCCTATCTCGGCATATGCCTCGGGCATCAACTGCTCGCCGATGCGCTCGGCGGTTCCGTCGGCCCGATGGCAGCGCCGGAGGTTGGCCTTGCAAGCGTAAGACTCACAGAGGCCGGGCGAGACGATCCGGTCTTCAAAGGCTTTCCGGACGAGGTCGACTGCTTCCAGTGGCATGGCGCCGAGGTGAAACGGCTGCCTGACGGGGCGGTTATCCTAGCCGGAAACGCCGCCTCGCCAGCTCAGGCGATGCGCTGGGGCAAGCGGGCCTATGGCTTCCAGTATCATGTCGAGATCACGTCGCGGACGGTGCCCAATTGGCAGGCGATCCCCGCCTATCGCGCGAGCCTCGACGCGGCGCTCGGAGAGCGAGCAGCGATGCTTGAGGCAGACGTCGGCGCTCGACTCAAGACCTTTGGTACAGCAGCCACGCGATTGAACGAGAATTTTCTAGCGATTTCAAAACAGTAGAAGGAGCGACGGCTTCCCCGACACTTGCCCGCAATTTGAGCCCTCCATCAGGCGTCTCTGGTCCGCTGTTTGCTTCAAAAGTCTTGAGGAAACATCGGGAGGCGGGACAACGGGACACCGAAGAGTGGCCAACGACGCTCGTTTTTCTGCCGAACTGCTCGACGCCAGCCTTGGCTTCGGTACGCCAGTCGATGACTATTCGCATTGCGGCACCGGCGAATGCCGGGTCAATACGCTGCCGGTTCTCTACCGCCTCAACCAGGTGGTTTCGGAGAGTTCCGGCCTGTCGGATGCCCTGCATATCATCCTCGATATCATGCGCGTCAGCCTTCACATGGATCGCGGCATCATCACGCTATATGACCGCCGCTCCGACACCATCTTCATCCACGAGAGTTTCGGCCTCTCCGAAGAGGAGAGGAAGCGCGGCATTTATGCGCCCGGCGAGGGCATCACTGGCAAGGTGGTGGAAAGCGGCAGTGCCATCGTCGTGCCTCGCCTCGCCGAGAGCGCTGATTTCCTCAACCGCACCGGTTCGCCGGAAAGCGAGCGGCGCGGAAAGGCGGCCTTCATCTGCGTGCCGATCATGCTGGGGAAAAAAGTACTCGGCACCATTGCCGGCGAGCGCGTTTATCGCAGCCAGCTTCTCCTCAAGCAGGACGCCGAATTCATTGCCGCCATCGCGCTGATGATCGCGCCATTGGTCGAGCTCTACCTGATCGCCAACGTCGAAAAAGTAGCATTGGAGACCGAGAACCTTCGCCTCAAGAACCAGCTCAAGGAGCGCTACCAGCCAGCCAACATCATCGGTAATTCCAAGCCGATGCAGGAGGTCTACGAGCTGATCCGCAAGGTGTCGCTGAGCCGTGCAACCATGCTGATCCTCGGGGAGAGCGGCGTCGGCAAGGAATTGGTGGCCAGCGCCATTCATTATTCCAGTGCCGCCTCCGAAGGCCCATTCATCAAGTTCAACTGCGCCGCCATTCCAGAAAATCTCGCCGAAAGTGGCCTGTTCGGTCACGAGAAGGGGGCGTTTACCGGCGCGTTCGCCACCCACAAGGGTTCGTTCGAGCAGGCCGATGGCGGTACTATCTTCCTCGATGAGGTGGGCGAGTTGACACTGGCGGTGCAAGCCAAACTTCTGCGCGTTCTGCAGGAGCGGGTGATCGAGCGGGTTGGTGGCTCGCGGCCGCTCAAGGTCGACGTCCGCATCATCGCCGCCACCAATCGCAACCTCGTGGCCATGGTGGAACGAGGAGAGTTCCGAGAAGATCTGTATTACCGACTCAACGTGATCCCGACCACAGTACCGCCGCTTCGAGACCGTGGCTCGGATGTCATCCTGCTCGCCGACCATTTCGTCGCCCAGTCGAGCAAGGCCAACATGAAGTCAATCCAGCGCATCTCGACGCCAGCCCTCAACATGCTGATGGCCTATCACTGGCCCGGCAACGTGCGTGAACTCGAGAATGTCATCGAGCGGGCGGTGATCCTCTCCGACGACGACGTCATCCACGGCTACAATCTGCCGCCGTCGCTGCAGACTTCGAGCGAGACCGGCACGACATTCGGCGTCAGCCTCGAGAACAAGATCCACGCCGTGGAATACGAGATGATCGTCGAAGCGTTGAAGAACTCCAACGGCAACGTCGGTCTCGCCGCCGCCGAACTCGGCCTCACCCGTCGCATGCTCGGCCTCAGGATGGAACGTTACGGCATCAGCTACAAAACGTTCCGCACCGCGACGCCGCAACACCGTTAAATCCATTCAGGTTAGTGCTCTCGACTGCCCCCGCCGACTGCCATCGGCGGGGTTTTTCGTCATCTTGAACAGGCGAAGCAGGATTTTGCGCTTTCTGTAAAAAGGCCAATGTAAATTTCCGGAAATGTAAAAACCGGCCGAGGCGTGTCGAGAGTGCCTTCCCGGCCAAAAATACGAAAATGTAAATCCTGGGGGGCTTCTCACGTCGATGTAAATCTCGACGCGCTGCAAGCCATTCGCAAATAGATAAAGCCAATAAAAATCATTCACTTCCATGCATGCCTTCCAAAAACGCATAGAGGCCATTCACCTGTCCAATAATACTAAAGTCGTGGCACGCAGGTTGCGATCCAGTCTTGGTCATCGGCGGCATCCCCCGCCCTCCCAAGACCTCCCCCAGGAGACAACAACATGACGACGCGCAAGGTAGCCATCTACGGCAAGGGCGGCATCGGCAAGTCCACCACCACGCAGAACACGGCGGCGGCTCTCGCCCACTTCCACGGCAAGCACGTGTTCATCCACGGCTGCGATCCCAAGGCAGATTCCACCCGCCTCATCCTCGGTGGCAAGCCGCAGGAAACGGTGATGGACACGCTCCGCATCCACGGCGCCGAGAAGGTGACGCTCGACAAGGTCATGAAGAAGGGCTTCGGCGACATCCGC
>JAGSYV010000075.1 GCA_018262505.1 Pseudomonadota bacterium | reverse complement strand
GCAATTCCCATTGCGGAACACACACGGAACATGTTAACTCTGTTCGTGATTTGTACCGAATCGCGCCACGGCGCAACCGGCGCGCCGGCCGACCAGCGGGGACCAAACGATGCTCACGCGCAAACAGCTCGAACTCCTGATGTTCATTCATGAGCGTCTCAAGGAATCGGGTGTGCCGCCGTCCTTTGACGAGATGAAGGACGCCCTGGATCTCAAGTCCAAGTCTGGCATCCACCGCCTTATCACCGCACTCGAAGAGCGGGGCTTCATCCGTCGCCTGCCGAACCGGGCGCGGGCACTGGAAGTCATCAAGCTGCCCGAAACCATGCAGCCGGGCATCGGCCGCGCTCGCAAAGGCTTTGCGCCAGCCGTTATTGAAGGCGACGGTGGCCGCAAGGCTCCTCCCACCAGTGCTGCGCCGTCTCTCGACAGCCGTGACACCGTCCCGGTGCCGGTCATGGGACGCATCGCTGCCGGCGTGCCGATTGCCGCTATCCAGACACAGTCGCATATCCTGCACGTACCGATCGACCTCGTGGCCGGTGGCGAGCATTATGCGTTGGAAGTGCGCGGTGACTCGATGATCGAGGCCGGCATTCTCGACGGCGACACCGTCGTCATCAAGAAGTCGGATACCGCCGACTCCGGCGACATCATCGTTGCGCTGGTCGACGACGAAGAGGCGACACTGAAACGTCTGCGGCGCAAGGGAGCCTCGGTGGCCCTCGAGGCCGCCAACCCGGCCTATGAGACACGCATTTTCGGCCCCGACCGCGTACGCATTCAGGGCCGTCTTGTGGCACTGATGCGCCGCTACTGATTTATCTACCAGATACTTGCAATTGACGATGGGGCGCTTTCTGGCGCCCCTTTTTCATTTCCGTCAGCGCCAGTGGCAGCCCTGGCCTATTTCACCAGTCTGCTCGCTTGCGACGGATAGAGTAGCGACGTGTCTCCATAGGAGTAGAAGCGATAGTCGCTGGCGATCGCATGGGCGTAGGCGGCGCGCATGATGTCGAGGCCGGAGAAGGCCGACACCAGCATGAACAGCGTCGACTTCGGTAAATGGAAATTGGTCATCAACAGGTCGACGGCGCGGAACCGATAACCAGGCGTAATGAAAATGTCGGTCGCGCCCGCGAACGGCCGGATGAGGCCGTCTTCGCCGGCCGCGCTTTCCAAAAGGCGCAACGACGTCGTGCCGACAGCGACCACCCTGCCCCCGCGCGCCCGGACGGCGTTGAGCGCCTCGGCGGTTTCTGATGAGACGTGGCCGATCTCGGAATGCATCTTGTGATCTTTGGTATCGTCCACCTTCATCGGCAGAAAGGTGCCGGCGCCGACATGTAGCGTCACGAAATGCCGGCCGACGCCGCGCGCATCGAGACGTTCGAAGAGTTCCGGCGTGAAGTGAAGCCCAGCGGTCGGTGCAGCGACCGCACCGTTCTCCCGGGCATAGACGGTCTGATAGTCAGCCCGGTCGTGCTCATCCTCGGTCCGACGCGCCGCGATATAGGGCGGCAGTGGAATGTGGCCGACCGTCATCAGCGCCACATCGAGATCCGGACCCGCGCGATCGAAGGCCAGTGTGATCTCCCCACCTTCGCCTTTCTCGACGACGCCAGCGCCAAGGGGAGCGGCGGCCGGATCAATGCCGGAAAACACCACGCGATCGCCAGCGTGCAGCTTGCGAGCCCCCTTGACGAAAGCGCGCCAGCGATCTGGCGCTTCGCGCATATGCAGCGTTGCCGAGACGCGCACCGGCTCAGCCCCGTCACGATCGCGCCGCCCCTCAAGCTGAGCCGGAATCACCTTGGTGTCGTTGAACACCAGCGCGTCGCCGGGCGCCAGGAGATCTGCGAGATCGCACGCATACCTGTCCTCGAAAGGCTGGCCGGGCTTCACCACCAACAGGCGCGATGCATCGCGCGGAACGGCGGGACGCAGAGCGATCCGCTCAGGAGGCAGATCAAAGTCAAAGGCTGAAACTTGCATGCCTTTGCATAGACACGACCCGACACGAAAGGCAACGGCCATTGCCGCCGATCCGACAAGTCCGTCCCACAGGCCGTCAAGGAACGGCGATTCCGAGAGGACGCATCGGTCGCCTAAATGCAGTCCACGCCTAAACAATCTGACTCTGGCCACAAAAAGTCGCCACATCTCGAAAGATCTAGCCCTCCGAACCGAAACGTTTTCTATAGATCGAGTTTATCTAAGATTTTACGATTGTTTTCGGTTCTGAAGCCGGCTTCTTAACGCGGCAGCCGCCGCATGTTAGAAACTCTCCAACGTGAACGGATGATCCGCACCTAGGCCCATGAGATCCTTGGGGAGCGTCATCGCCCCGCTGCCTACCCCATGCTGGCTGCCATAAACTGGCTTCTATCCCCTGGAGTATTGCCGATCGTGACCAATGCGAGATCTCCCGCAAAGAACAATGACAACGATGTCATCGCTCTCATACGACCGGTGGCCAAGCTTGAACGCCCAGACAGCTCACCCCGATCTTGAGACTGTCGGGTCGGGCTGTGCCTGTCCGCGTGCTTGCCGAGCGCACCGATCTCAATGCGGCGGCAGTGGTCATGCTGTCGGAGCTCGGCTTTGCGATCGCCAGCCATCGAGACGCGTTCTCCGCTGCCGATCTTCAACACGGTTTCATGTTGATCGCCGGCGACCATTTCGTCCCAGGGTTTCTAGCAGACGTCCTAACGGGTCCATGGACGGCCCATCTGGAACGGGTCGTCCTGTTCGGCAATCGGCTTGGTACCCGGGCGTTGGCTGCGTTGGACGAGATCGGCTTCCCGTTTATCGTCAAGTCGCTGCCAACACCCGCGCGCCTCACCAGCATTCTTGCCGCCATCGACCCTTCGATGATCGCGGCTGGTCAGTCGACCATCGCCAGGCTTACAGCCACGAGTTCAGTGATCGAAGCAGGCTCCAACCGCCTGTTCGAGCATATCCGCGCCGGCAACCTCGGAGCCGCCGTCAGCGAAGCGAAAAGCGCTTTCAACCATTTCGAAGCGTTACTCGATAGCGCCGCCGCCACCCATTGGTTGTCGGTCATTCAGCAATATCACGACGGAACCGCCCAGCATTGCAGCCTGGTTTCAGCCGTTGCCATGCTGTTTGCCCGCAGCCTCGGCTTTTCGGAGGGTGACCAGCGCCGCCTGTTCGAGGCCGCTCATTTCCACGACGTCGGCAAGGTGCGCGTCCCGCTCTTTGTTCTCGACAAGCCGGGCTCGCTCGACGCCGACGAGCGCGCGATCATGGAAACCCACGCCAAGGCTGGGTACGACATCCTCGCCCATAACGACGTCATCGCCAGCGAGATTGCCGAAGTCGCCCGCGACCATCACGAATACCTTGATGGAACGGGCTATCCCCGGGGTATTGGCGGCCGACGCGTTGCCGATATCACCCGCGTCATCACCATCTGCGATATCTTCGCGGCCCTGATCGAGCAGCGCCCCTACAAACAGCCCAAGACGGCCCGCGAGGCCTACTCGATCCTGCAGTCGTTAGGCGGTAAACTGGACCCCTCGCTTCTACGTAGTTTTTCGAAGATTGCTGAAAGTTGTTCGCCCGACTGACCGTAAAGTACAGATCAGCTTCTCCCGATATGCAGAACTTGAAGGATAACCACCTAAAAAACGTCGCCCCTTCGGGAACTGCGACTAGCGCGGACTGGGTTCATCGGATAAACCGCGTGCCGAAAAGTCCCTAAAATAAGGACCAACCATGCTCGAGTGGTTCCGCAAGCTCCTTCCGCACGAAGAGCGGTTCTTCGATTTGTTTGCCCAGCATTCCGAGACCGTCGTCACCGCCGCCCACTCATTGAACGCTCTGCTGTCAGGCGATGATCGCGATGCGCGTATCGCGGAGATCGTTGCCCTTGAAGACAAGGCCGACGGCATCACCCGCGAAGTGCTGCTGGCCGTCCGGCGAAGCTTCATCACGCCTTTCGACCGCAACGACATCAAGGATCTGATCCAGTCGATGGATGACACCATCGACACCATGCATCGCGTGGTGAAGACCATCCTGCTGTTCGAACAGCGCGTGTTCGATCCCGGCATGCGCGACATGGGCCTCGATATCGTCCAGGCCGCCAAGTTGATCGTCGAGGCGATCCCGCTGCTGAAGAACGTTGGCGCCAACGCGCCCCGCCTGACGGCACTGTCGGAAGAAGTTTCGCGCGTCGAGGGCCATTCGGACTTCTTGCACGAGAATGGCCTCAAGGACCTTTACCGCCGTCACGGCACCGGCAATGCGATGAGCTATATCATCGGCAGCCAGATCTACGGCGAACTCGAGAAGGTGCTCGACCGCTTCGAGGACGTTGCCAAGGAAATCAGCGGCATCGTGATCGAGAACGTCTGATGGAGCCGCTCGCTCTTCCACTGCTCATCGGTCTGGTTGGCATCGCGCTGCTGTTCGATTTTCTGAATGGCTTGCACGACGCCGCCAATTCGATTGCAACGATCGTGTCGACGCGCGTGCTCAGACCGCAATACGCGGTGTTCTGGGCGGCGTTTTTCAACTTCATCGCCTTTCTGTTCTTCGGCCTCAACGTGGCGACGACGCTCGGCAAAGGCATCATCGATCCAGCGATCGTCACGCCGCACGTGGTCTTCGCAGCTTTGATGGGGGCCATCGTCTGGAACGTGGTCACCTGGCTGGCGGGCATTCCCTCGTCGTCCTCACACGCCCTCGTGGGTGGTCTGGTCGGTGCCGGCCTTGCCAAAACCGGATTCAGCGCCGTCGTCTGGTCAGGCTTGATCAAGACGGCGAGTGCCATCTTCCTGTCGCCTGCCTTTGGCTTCTTTCTGGCGCTGATGCTGGTGCTGGCTGTGTCCTGGACCTTCGTGAAGCGCACGCCCTTTGCCGTCGACAAGACCTTCCGGCACCTGCAGTTCGTCTCGGCATCGCTCTATTCGCTGGGGCACGGCGGCAACGACGCACAGAAGACCATGGGCATCATCGCCGTATTGCTCTACTCGCAGGGCTATCTCGGCGGCGAATTCCACGTCCCCTTCTGGGTTGTGATCGCCTGCCAGTCGGCCATGGCGCTTGGTACGCTGCTGGGCGGCTGGCGCATCGTCCACACCATGGGTTCGAAGATCACCCGTCTCAACCCGATGCAGGGCTTCTGCGCTGAAACCGGTGGCGCCATCACTCTGTTCATTGCCACGCATTTCGGCATTCCCGTGTCGACCACCCACACGATCACCGGAGCGATCGTCGGTGTCGGCACGGCGCGGCGCGTGTCGGCGGTGCGCTGGGGGATCGCCGGCAACATCGTCATCGCCTGGATCATCACCATGCCGGCCGGCGCCGCCATCGCCGCCGGTACCTACTGGCTGGTCGACCTGTTCGTCTGACCGTCGCCCCGTCCCCTCCCCGGTTCACTTGGGTTGAGGAATTTGGAGAGGGAGGGGGCGGCAGCACGGCCGTGATCAAGGTAACGCCGACAAAGCCTCACCTCGCAATCAGCGGCATGCTGCTACAGGCGCCCCGCCTTAAGATCGTCGGCAAGGCGACGGCACGCACGCACCGTAAGCGCCATGATCGTCAACGTCGTACCGACCGTGCCGCTGCCAGCGAAGGAACTCGCGTCCGAAACCACGAGATTGGGCACGTCCCAGCTCCGGTTCCAGCCATCGAGTATGGAAGACGCTCGATCGCTTCCCATGCGAACTCCGCCACTTTCATGGATCGCCGCGCCCATCATCATGGTCCGACCGAAAAACGTCTTGAACATCAGGCGATTGAAAAGGCTTTCGTCGGGGAAGGCACCACGGCCCATTTCCGTGAGCCCCAGAGGCGAACCGACAAACTCCGGCTCACCGCCTATCTCGCGCACCATGTCGACGATCGTCTTCTGCTGATCGAGCAACCAAGCCTTCTCCTTCTCATGCATGACACAGCGGATGTGTGGGACGGGGATGCCCCAAGCATCCTTCCTGCGCGGGTTGAGCGTCACTCGGTTGTCGGCGTGCGGCAGCATAGGGCCGAAGCCGAAGAAAGACAGGCGTGCCGGTCCGTCGGGAGCGCTGACCATACGTCCGACACTGCCTTGGTAATTGAAGAGGCCATTTTGCTCTCCATCCCTGCCAAGGAAACGGGGCACGAAGACACCTCCCGTCGTGCCGTAGAACGGGTCTTCCGGAGCGCTGTCGTCGGGAGCCCATCCGCGCACCTTGGGGAAGGTGCCGGCCATGATGCAAGGCAACTGGTCCATGAAATAGTGTCCGAGCGTCCCCGAGCTGTTACCCAGCCCATTCGGGTGGCGACTGGACGCCGAGTTCAGCATAAGTCGGATGCTCTCCACGGGCGAGGCGCAGACGACAACACTCGCCGCGCGGACCGATTCCGACTTGCCGGTCAGCCGATCGACGAACTCTGCCCCGGAGGCTCGCCCGGTCGCATCTTCCGTGGTGATGCGGCGCACAACCGCGTTGTAGCGAACGTTCAGCCGCCCGCTTGCCAGCGCCATTCTGAGAGGACGGGGAACACGTTCCGGCTCGGCGACGTAATAGCGCCATGACACAACGCGCCGATCGGACCAGCGATCCTCGACCGCGCTCTTGAAGGCATGCTCGCCAGGCGTCAGTTTTGCCGGATGAGCGTAAACGCTGTCGGGCAGCGTATCGACGCCGTCCTTATTTCCGTAGAGGCCGAGATAGGATTCGACCTCTTCATAATAGGGCGAGATATCGTCGTAGGAGATCGGCCAATCGACGCCGCAGCCGCGCCGGGAGGCCATCTTGAAATCGTCGTCCGTCCAGCGCAGCAGCACGCGGCCGAAACTGTGCAGTCGTCCACCGGCCTGACGTCCCCGAATCCATAGAAACGGCTCGCCCGGCGGGTTGGTGTAGGGATTTTTGAAATCATTGACGAAGAAGCGACCGAACCGGCCGGAAAAGAACATCGCGCGCGACTGAACAGGCTGGCCCTTGAGCGTCGCGATCGCCCTCTCCCAGACGTTGACCGAACTCGCCGCGACCTTCTTCTTGGGATCGAAGTCCTTCGGCCAGATCTGGGGACCGGCCTCCAGCAGCAACACGTTCAGTCCCTGGTCGGTGAGTTCCTTGACCGCGAAGGAGCCGGCCGCCCCGGAGCCGATCACGAGGACGTCGTAGGTGGTCTCTGGCATCTTGGATATCCTGAAGATGGGTATCGGCACACCGGCAGACACCCCATAGGTTGGGCCATCACATACGGGTGCCGTCGGCGGCGAAAAGGGACGCCTTGGCGATGTCAAACCCGGGGGAAATCGCGTCGCCCGGCTTGAAATCGACTTCGCCCATCAGCCGCAACGACATGGTTTGCTCGGCCCACTCGAACCAGACGATTGTGTCCGCGCCCATCGGCTCCACCACCGAGACCTGCCCTTCGGTCGTGTGAAAGCCGGCGAAGGCGCCGTCGGCGGCGATATGTTCCGGGCGCAATCCAAGCGTCGCCGGTCCTGGCACCGGCGGGCTGACGAAGGGATAACGATCGAGGGCAATCCGCTGGCCATTGACGGCGAAGAACGGGCCGCCGTCGCTGGCCACGATCTCTCCGGAAACGAAATTCATCGACGGTGAGCCGATGAAACCGGCAACGAAGAGATTTGTCGGACGATGGTAGATCTCATGCGGCGAGGCCAACTGCTGAATGGCGCCATCCTTCATGATGGCGATCCGATCGGCCAGCGTCATCGCCTCGACCTGGTCGTGCGTGACGTAGATCATCGTGTTGCCGAGTTGTTGATGCAGGCGCTTGATTTCGACCCTGAGTTCGTTGCGCAGCTTGGCATCAAGGTTGGAGAGAGGCTCGTCGAACAGGAAAACGTCCACCTCCCGCACCAGCGCCCGGCCAATGGCCACCCGCTGTCTCTGGCCTCCGGAGAGTTCCCCGGGCTTGCGGTCGAGCAGAGCTTCGAGATGCAGCAGCTTGGCCGCTCGGGCCACGCGGGTTTCGATTTCAGCCTTGGCAATGCCGGTCACCCTGAGACCGAAGGACAGGTTCCGCCGAACGCTCATATGCGGATAGAGCGCATAAGACTGGAAAACCATGCCGATGCCGCGGTCCTTGGGCTCGTCCCAAGTCACGTTGCGCCCTGAGATAGAGATCTCGCCGGCGGCGATATCTTGCAGCCCGGCAATGGCGTTGAGGAGCGTGGACTTGCCGCAGCCGGAGGGACCCAGCATGACCAGGAATTCACGTGGGGCTACGTCGAGCGACATCCTGTCGATGACCGTGTGGCCCTCGTAAGCTATCCGGAGGTTGGCGATAGAGACGGCGGATTGCATGGAAATCATCCCTTGACGGCTCCGGCGGTGATGCCGCTTACGAACCAGCGACCGGACAGGAAGTAGATGGCGAGAGGCACCAGCGCGGTCAGGATGGTCGCAGCCATGTTCACGTTGTAGGCGCGCTCCCCCATGGTGGTGTTGACGATGTTGTTGAGCTGAACCGTCATCGGAAGATTGTCGGTTCCGGCGAACACCAGGCTGAACAGGAAATCGTTCCAGATGCCGGTGAACTGAAAGATCGACGCGACCACCACCATCGGGATGGAGATCGGCAGCATCACCTCGAAGAAAATGCGCCAGAAACCGGCACCGTCGACACGAGCGGCACGGTAGAGTTCATCCGGAACGCCCATGAAGTAGTTCCGGAATAACAGCGTCACCAGTGGCAGGCCGAAGATGACGTGAACAACAACGACGCCGGTAATGGAGCCGTACAGGCCGGTGACCGCCATCATGCGCACCAGCGGATAAAGAAAGATCTGATAGGGAATGAGGCCGCCCGCCATCAGGACGCCGAACAGCAGCGTCGAGCCTTTCGGCCGCCAGAAGGAGAGCGCATAGCCATTGAGCGCGCCGAGAAGGACCGACAGGGCAACGGACGGCAGCGTGATCCGGACCGAATTCCAGAAACCGACGCGAACCCCGACGCACTGCAGCCCCATGCAGGCGCCCGACCAAGCGGTCTGCCACGTGGACCAGTCCAGCCCTGCCGGGAGAGCGAAGATCTGCCCCTGCCGGATCTCGGACATCGTCTTCACCGACGTCACGAGCATGACGTAGAGCGGCACCAGGAAGAACAAAGCCACAGCCAAGAGGAAGGCGTAGAGGCCGACGCGGCCGGCGGTGATGCGGGCCGGCCTGGGGCCGTTGGGATTGACCGTGGTCATTGGGCGGCACTCCGACGAGCCCCACGCACGTGCAGCGCATAGCGGATGGGCACAACAACGACGATCACAGTGAGAACCAGCACAGTCGCCCCCGCGGCGGCGAGGCCGAGATTCTGGCGCTGGAACAGGTTGTCCATGATGAACTTGGCGGGAACCTCCGTCGCGTTTCCAGGCCCGCCCCCGGTCATGGCAACGACGAGGTCGTAGGTCTTGATCACCCCCATGGCGAGGATCATCCCCGCGGCGGTGAGCGAGGCTCTAAGCTGTGGCAGGACGATCGAGGCATAGATGCGCCAGACAGGAATGCCGTCGATCAGGGCAGCCTTCCACTGCTCGGCGCTTATGCCGCGCATGCCGGCCAGAACCATGACCATCACCAGCCCGGCCCCCTGCCAGATGCCGGCGATGACGATGGTGTAGATCGCCATATCCCGGTCGACGATCCAGTTGAACAGGAAGCCATCCCAGCCGAGCGCCCGCACATTGGCCTGGATGCCGAGCGTCGGGTTGAGCATCCACTGCCAGATCAATCCGGTAACGACGAAGGACATGGCGTAGGGGTAGAGGAAGATGGTCCGAAACACGCTCTCGAAGCGAACCCGACGATCGAGCGCCGCCGCGAGCAGGAAACCGAGCACGAGACAACCACTGACGTAGAGCGTGCCGAAGACCACTTCGTTGCGAAGTGCGGCGAGCCATTTCGGGGTTGTGAACAGCTTGGCGTATTGAGCGAATCCAACGTAGTTCGACGAGGGGAACAGCGTCGAGTCGGTGAACGACATGCTGATCGACCAGATCATGGTGCCGACGTAGACCACAGCCACGACCACCCAGGTTGGGGCAAGTGCGGCGGTGGCGGCGATCGGCCGCCTGCGCGTTGATGGCATTGGTGATCTCTTGGGAAAGGCGGTCCCGCCGCCACGGAACGGGCGGCGGCAGACCAGGTTTGGCAGCACATCCGGACGGAGGCAGTCCAGCCGATGGCGTCACGGCACGCGCGCTATTTGAAGATGCCGTAGAATGCCTCGACGCCGGCAGCGGAACCTTCCGACGCGTTTGACCAGAACTCATCGACGAAGTCGGAAAGAGCACCGGCTTGCTGCGGCGTCAGGATGATCGCCTGGTCGGGCACGATCTTTCCCGCGCTCATCAAGGCGAGCCCTTTCTGCGCGCAAACGTCGAGGGATGACTTGTCGACGTCCGATCGCATGGGGATCGCCCCCTTCTTGAGCGCGAAGTCGATCTGAACCTTGGGGTCCATGACGACTTCCGCCAGAAGTTTCTGCGCCGGCGTGGCGCCGCCGTCGGCGAGTTTGGGGAAGGAGAAGGAGTCCGCGACGTAAACCATGCCGTCCGACTGCGGCGCCAGCATGCAGCCATAATCCTTCCCGGCCTCAAGGCCGGCGACTGTAAATTCCCCCTTGGCCCAGTCGCCCATGAACTGAACACCGGCCTTGCCGGTGATGACCATTGCGGTCGCATCGTTCCAGTTGCGCCCCGGCGCTCCTTCGTCGACATAGCCGCGCAGCCGACCAAGGATTTCCAGCGTCTTTTCGATCCCCTTGAGCGAGGCCTCGCTCTTGTCCTTATCGACGTAGATCTTGAGGAACCCGTCGATGCCGACCTGCGACAGCAGGATCATGTTGAAGACCTTGGCCTCCTGCCAGGCCTGCCCGCCCCAGGCGACTGGCAGGATTCCGGCCGCCTTGAGCTTGTCGAGAGCGACGAAGAAGTCGTCCCAGGTCTGAGGCTCGTCGGTTATGCCGACTTTGGCGAAGATGTCCTTGCGATAAAACACCCAGCTTTCGCCATGGGCGCCGGTCGGTGCCAGGTAGGCCTTGCCGTCGTAGGAAATCAGGTCATAGACAGACTTGGCGAGGACTTGGTCCCATTTGCCAGCTTTAGCCACCTCATCGATCGGCGACATCAGGCCTTGCTTGGCGAAATCGACGAGCGGGAGGCCGATGACGATCTGATGGCTCCCTGGAGGATTACCGGCGACGATGCGGTTCTGGAACGCCGCGTCGGCGGCACCGAAGCCGGCGATCGAGGAATCCTTCCATTCGCCACCACGCTTCTCGAACTCGCTCTTGAGAACGCCTAGGGCTGCGGCTTCCCCCCCTGACGTCCAGGAGGTCAACACCTCGATCTTTGGCTTGTCTTCCGCAAGTGCTGGCCCGAACGTTGCCAAAACGGCAGCGCCAGCCAGAAACAAGGCTGTCTTTGTTTTCATCGTTCCACCTCTGTAAAACGCCCTCTTGGCGGGGCGCTGGTTGAAGAGCCTGAAAAATCAAAGGAAAATCGGCATAAGGGCTTGCCGGACAAAAGCTAATCCGTCGGCGATGTCGCCGACAGGGTCCGGCGCGGCGTCGAGTTCGAGGATCGCCCAGCCATTAAGGCCGCGATAGCGCAACAGACGCGACCAGGCAGGCCAGTCGACGCGGCCAGTTCCGAGGCGACAGAAATAGGGACGATGGCGGTCGTGGATGTCGGCGCCGATCGGCGTATCGGCCGACATCGGACCAGTGGCATCCTTCCAGTGGGCGATCGCCACGCGCTCATGATGGCGTTCGACGATCTGAACTGGGTCGCCGCCGACAAGAACCATATGCGCCGTGTCAGGGCAGAAGTGCACGTAAACGGGGTCGGTCAGCAGCATCATCAGATCGATATCGCGCGCCATGGCAAAGACCGAGTGGGCCTCGGTGTGCAACGCGAATTTGACGCCGCGCGCGGCGACCTGCGCACCGACGCGATTGACAAGATCGGCCAGTCTCTGCGCCTCGCTCAAATCGAAGAAAGCCGGCGGCTCAACGCCGGGCGACTGGCGGAGCGGAAGGCCAGCCACCATCACCTCGCCGCCACAGGCGGCAAGGAAATCCGCGTAATCCACGGCCGCCTCGACGATCATTTTCTGGGTGACGGCATCCGAGAAGTCGTCCGCGCTGGCGATGTCGTTGAAAAAGCCGCTGGCCAAATGAAGGCCGCGACTTTCAAGCGCTTCGGCAAAGCCTTCGACCGATCCATAGGTCGCCACGGCGCTCTTCCAGTCGAAAGGCGGGAAGGTCAATTCAACCCCCGTCACGCCCGATGCCGCCACACCGTCCAGCATCTTGTTCCAGAAGACGCGCGGAGTCCGACGGCCGAACTCCACAATGGCTGTGTGATCGTGACCACTCCAGAATCCTGGATGGAAGAAGGTCACGAGATCGACGCCAAACTTGAGCTTGTCGCTTGAAGACATGACTGTGCGCTCTTCCCTCGTAGGAAGCAGATCGATTTGGAATACGTGCGGAGGGGCTCCGAAATGGATCGGAGCCAAGACCCGATTCAATGGCAAACGATTGCCATGACTAGATAATAGCCAGGCCGTATTTTTACGCAAGAGGATTTTGGCAATCGTTTGCCACGGCATTGCGATTCACGTAGCATAGCGTCGGGATTTTGAGCGGTTCAGGCGGATGACGTGAGGGAAATCAATAACATGCAGCCTCAGGCCGGTGGCGGCCCAGTCATGGCGGACGTGGCCCGGCTTGCGGGGGTGGCGATTTCCACAGTCAGCAGGGCCCTCGCCAACCCCGATCGCGTCAGCGCAGAGACTCGGACCAAGATCAATGTCGCCGCCGCCAAGCTCGGCTACACGCCCAACGCGATGGCCCGAAACCTCAGAGTTGGAAACTCCAAAACCGTTCTCATCGTGCTTCCGGGTCCCCTGCACTACGGCGTCTCGCAGATCATTCCAAGGGTCCTGTACAGCATTAATGCCGCCCTGATCGAGCACGGCTACAATCTGATGATTGCCAACCTCGTGCGTGACGCCGCTTCCGAAGGACGCATTCTCGACCTTGCGTTTGGCGGCTCGGTTTGTGGCTGCATCATCCTGTCGTCCTACCTGCCCAAGGACGACAACCGCTCATTGGCCGACGCCTCGCTCCCCATCGTTTCCATGTTGCTGGATATGAGCGGGCTTTCGTATCCAAGCGTGGTCACCAACGACCGCGCAGTCATGCGCGAGGCGACGCAGGAACTGATCGCGCTCGGCCATCGCCGCTTCTTCTTCATTTCCGGCCCGGAGGGCAACTACCACGACGTCGAGCGTTTCGGAGGGGTCATCGAAGCGCTCCGGAATGCCGGACTGTCCGAAAGCGACGTCGTAAAGTCGACCGCTGCGGAGAGCTTCCAGGCAGGGCTCATGGCGGGGGAGCGCGCCAGCTATGAGTTCGTGCGTCTTGCCGACAGACCGACGGCGGCCATGTCGGTGAGCGACGACATGGCGATCGCTTTCATGAGCCGAATCCAGGATTTCGGAGTGAAAGTTCCCGAAGACGTGTCGGTCATCTCGTTCGACGGCTCTCCAGTTTGCGTCTACTGCAATCCGCCGCTATCGACCATCGAACAGCCGGTCGAAGAGATGGGAGCGGCCGCCGTTGCCCTGCTGCTGAACCGTGTTGAGCGCAACGGTCCAATTCCGGACGGCCCCCTGGTGATTCCCAGCCGCCTCATTCTCCGCGCCAGCGTTTCCGCCGCGCGAAATTAGCTTTTCGGCGGCCAGCCATGCCCCTGACCGCAGGGACAGCGCCGAACCTCGACACAAGACCTAGGGGATGCCGCACACACAAAAGCGCCGACGGAAAACTCCGTCGGCGCAAAACTCAGAACGGTAGACCGATCTTTCAGGCCGCGTCGGCAGCGACGACCACGGAGACGATCTTATCGGGATCGCGCACAGGCTCGCCGCGCTTGATCTTGTCGACGTTGTCCATACCCTCGATGACCTTGCCCCACACCGTATACTGCTTGTCCAGGAAGCGGGCGTCGTCGAAGCAGATGAAGAACTGTGAATTGGCCGAGTTGGGGTTCATGGCGCGCGCCATGGACACCGTGCCGCGCACATGCGGCTCGGCGTTGAACTCCTGCTTCAGGTCGGGATACTTCGAACCGCCGGTTCCGGTGCCCTGCGGGCAACCGGTCTGGGCCATGAAGCCGTCGATCACCCGATGGAAGACGATGCCGTCGTAGAACTTCTCGCGCACCAGCGTCTTGATATGGGCCACATGATTGGGCGCCAGATCGGGCCGCATCTCGATGACGACGGTACCCTTGGTCGTTTCCATGACCAGGGTGTTCTCAGGATCCTTGATATCGGCCACGCGGGCCTCCTTTCGGGTCTGTTTGCCGGCCGCTCTTATCACGGCCGGCCGGGAAGTTCGATCGATCAGTTTGGATTGGAAGCAAGGCGCGCCTTGACGATCTTGTCCGCATTGGCCGGGGGCTCGCCGCCATGCGGCTCGCCGCGATTGATCTTGTCGACCACGTCCATGCCATCGGTCACCTGCCCCCAGACGGTGTACTGACCGTCGAGGAAGCTGCCGTCGGCGAACATAATGAAGAACTGCGAGTTGGCGCTGTTCGGGTCTTGCGCCCGCGCCATGCCGACGATACCGCGCCCGAAATGCGTCTTGGAGAATTCAGCCGGAATGTCGGGCAGGTCAGAACCGCCCATACCGGTGCCGGTGGGGTCGCCCGTCTGGGCCATGAAGCCCTCGATGACGCGATGGAAGATGATGCCATCCTTGATCTGCGCGACATGCTTGGGCGCGAGATCGGGCCTGAGCTCGATGGTCACCTTGCCCTTGCTGGTCTCGAGAATCAGCGTGTTGTCGGGCGAAGCAGCATATGCACCGGTAGCCAGCATAAGGCCGGTGGCGGCGAGCGCCGCGAGAAAGGTCCTGCGGATCACATCGATCTCCCTGTCGTGTAGTCGTGGCCGGTTCAATGGGCCGAATATCGGGCGCGGAGTTTCTCCGCCACCTGCGGCGGAACAAAGGCAGCAACGTCGCCGCCCAGCCTGGCAATCTGTTTGACGAGGCTCGACGCCACGTGGCGGACACCCGACGAGGCACCGAAGTAGACAGTGTCGATCTCCGGCGCCATGGCCGCGTTCATGCCGGCCATTCCCACCTCGACGTCGAGGTCGGAGCTGTTGCGGATGCCGCGCACAATGACACGCGCACCATGCTGGCGGGCGATGTCGATGACCAGACAGGTGAAGGTGACCACCTCGATCTGGCCGCCGGTGCGAGCGGCGATCGGCACCACCAACTCGCGCAGCATGGCTTCGCGCTCGACGGCATCGAACTCGCCCTTCTTCTCGTGGTGGACGCCGACGGCAACCACGAGCGTGTCGAACAAGCGAGAAGCGCGCTCGATGATATCGAGATGACCGAAGGTGACCGGGTCGAAGGAACCGGCATAAAGGGCTGTCGTCATGGGCACCTGAATAGCCGTTTCGTCCGCTGTTAACAACACTATGCCGCGCCGGAGCAGCCAGCGCGACGCCGCATTCTTGGAACCTAGGCATTTAGTCGCGTTAACGACTCGTTAAGCATTAACCCCGATGCATCCAATCATCAGGACCGCATTAACTGCTGCGTAACGATCCCGCCCGAAACTCACCTCTCACAATGGGTCTCGCATCGGAAGGCGGACTGACATGACGAAGCATCGTGTAATGCGTTTGAGGAAGATGGCCCTCGTCATGGCCGGGCTTTCCGCCGCCGTTCTATCGATCGGCGCGACGGTACCTATCTACCCAGAAGTCAACCGGGGCGACCAGATCTCGGACATCGGCCACTGCACCGTCGAAACGGTCGACGGTCTCAAGGTGTGCGCCAGGGAGGCGCGGACCGACGCTGGCGTCACGGTCACGACCGTGGCCGCCGGCCTTACCATCGCGGACTGACAAAAACCGGAGCCATTCCAGAAAATCGCTCTCGGATCCAGCGCAAGAGATTGCGTAAGAACAAAGCGATAGAGCATATCCGCAGGAAGCGTTCCAGAAGAGCCAAACAAACGAGGCCACAGCCTCAACCTAAATGCGGCAAGGGCGCAAGACGTTTGGCCACCGTCTTGCGCCCTAACTTTTTCAACGTCGTCCCATCGGCGCGGGGATTACTCCTCGGCGCCGTTCTCCTCGCCGATATCGGAGATATGCTCGACCGACACCACCTTCTCACCTTCGGCCGTGTTGAAGATTCGAACCCCCTTCGAAGCACGTGAGACGATGCGAATCTGGTCGACCGGTACGCGAATCAGCTGGCCGCCGTCGGACACCAACATGATCTGGTCGGTCGGCTCCACCGGGAACGCGGCGATCAGCTTGCCGATCTCGTCGAGCTTCGACTGATCGGTGGCCTTGATGCCCTTGCCGCCACGACCGGAGATGCGGAACTCGTAAGACGACGAGCGCTTGCCATAGCCCTGCTCGTTGACCGTCAGCACGAACTGCTGCGCCAGCATCATCTCGGCATAGCGGTCGGAAGAAAGCGCGTCGATGCCGTTGCCCTCCTCCTCGGCCTCATCGGCAGCCACATCCTCGACGTCCGTGACTTCATCGCCGGCCAGGCGCTGCTCGGCCGCCCACTGTTTCTGGAAGGCGGTGCGTTCGGCCGGGCTGGCATCGAAATGCTGGAGGATGGTCATGGAGATCAGTTCGTCGCCATCGGCGAGCGAAATGCCGCGCACGCCGGTTGAATCACGCCCCTTGAAGACGCGCACGTCGCCGACGGAGAACCGGATGCATTGGCCAAGCGCCGATACCAGCAGGAAGTCGTCCTGCTCCGTGCAGGTCTCGACGCCAATGATGCCATCGGCTTCGTCGTCGAACTTCATGGCGATCTTGCCATTGCGGTTGACCTGCGTGAAGTCCGAGAGCTTGTTGCGGCGCACGGTGCCAAGACGGGTGGCGAACACCACGTCGAGATCCGACCAGCTTCCCTCGTCCTCCGGCAGAGCCAGGATGGAGGTGATACGCTCGCCGTCCTGCAGCGGCAGGATGTTCTTGATGAACTTGCCTCGCGACTGCGGCGTGCCCAGCGGCAGGCGCCAGACCTTCAGCTTGTAGACGATGCCGCGCGAGGAGAAGAACAGCACCGGCGTATGCGTCGAGGCGATGAACAGGCGAGTAACGAAGTCCTCTTCCTTGGTCGCCATGCCGGAACGGCCCTTGCCGCCGCGGTTCTGCGCCCGGTATTGCGACAGCTGCACCCGCTTGATGTAGCCTTCGTGGGAGACGGTGACCACCATGTCCTCGCGGGCGATGAGATCCTCATCCTCCATGTCGGCATCGGATTCGACGATCTCGGTGCGGCGTGGCGTGGCATAGGCCGTCTTGATTTCGAGAAGTTCGGTGCGGATGATTTCAATCACCCGCTCGCGCGAAGCGAGAATCTCAAGATAGCCTTTGATCTCCTCGGCGAGCTGGTTCAGCTCGTCGGAAATCTCGTCCCGTCCAAGCGCGGTAAGGCGCTGCAGGCGGAGATCGAGGATGGCACGCGCCTGCTCTTCGGAAAGATTGTAGGTGCCGTCCTCGTTCACTTCATGGCGCGGATCGTCGATCAGACGGATCAGCACCTCGACGTCCGCAGCCGGCCAGCGACGGGTCATCAACTGTTCGCGCGCGGTACTCGGATCGGGCGCGTTGCGGATGACGGCAATCACTTCATCGATATTGGCAACGGCGATGGCCAAGCCGACCAAAACATGCGCGCGGTCGCGCGCCTTGCCGAGCAGGAAGCGGGTGCGCCGCGTCACAACCGTCATGCGGAAGGCGATGAAGGCGCTGAGGACGTCCCGGACGTTCATGAGCTGCGGCCGGCCGCCGTTCAGCGCCACCATATTGACGCCGAACGACGTCTGCAGCTGCGAGAAGCGGTAGAGCTGGTTCAGCACCACGTCGGCAACGGCGTCACGCTTCAGCTCGATGACGACACGAATGCCGTCGCGCGAGCTTTCATCCCTGAGATCGGCGATGCCCTCAACGCGCTTCTCACGCACCAACTCGGCGATCTTCTCGACCATCACCGACTTGTTGACCTGGTAGGGAATCTCGGTGACGATCAGCGCCTCGCGATCCTTGCGGATTTGCTCGATGGTGACGCGGCTACGCATGACCACCGAGCCGCGGCCGGTCATGAAAGCCTGTCGAATGCCGGAGCGGCCGAGGATCATGGCACCGGTCGGGAAGTCGGGCCCCGGCAGCGCCTCCATCAGTTCCTCGATGTCGATGTCCGGATTGTCCATCAGACGGATCGTCGCATCGATCACCTCGCCCAAATTGTGCGAGGGAATGTTGGTCGCCATGCCGACGGCGATACCGCCGGAACCGTTGACCAGCAGATTCGGGAAGCGGGCCGGCAGCACCGACGGCTCCCGCTCGGATCCGTCATAGTTGGGATTGAAGTCGACGGTATCCTTGTCGAGATCCTCGGTCAGCGCCTGCGCTACCCTCTCGAGGCGGACCTCGGTGTAACGCATGGCCGCTGCACTGTCGCCGTCGATGGAACCGAAGTTGCCCTGCCCGTCGACCAGCGGCAGTCGCATCGAGAACGGCTGCGCCATGCGCACCAGCGCGTCGTAGATCGAGCTGTCGCCATGGGGATGGTATTTACCGATGACATCGCCGACCACGCGCGCCGACTTGCGATAGGGCTTGTTCCAATCGTAGCCGTTCTCGCTCATCGAATAGAGGATGCGACGATGTACCGGCTTCAGACCGTCGCGCACATCCGGCAGCGCACGAGATACGATCACGCTCATCGCGTAATCGAGATAGCTGCGCTTCATTTCCTCGATGATCGACACCGGCTTGATGTCGGTCGGCTCGGCGCCGTTTGGTGTCTTCGTCTCGTCAGCCAATGGCTTAAACTTCCTGAACTACTCCGCCGTTCGGTCAAACGACCTGAAGGCGGCGGGGATTGTCTTTAGGGCCTCGTCGTCCGATCGGAGAGCGCATGGTCCTATGCAACCGGG
Source organism: Pseudomonadota bacterium (assembly GCA_018262505.1). Taxonomy (GTDB): domain Bacteria; phylum Pseudomonadota; class Alphaproteobacteria; order Rhizobiales; family Pleomorphomonadaceae; genus Pleomorphomonas. The sequence continues at coordinate 6,970 of JAGSYV010000075.1, read as the reverse complement.
CCTTCCGGATATGCTTCCTTCTAGCCGATTCTGGCCGTAGAAGCCATGGAGCGGAGCCCCCGTCAACAGGCATCGCCCCGGACGAATTTACCTTTTCACATCAACAAATTATTCGGGCTTTTTGTTGGCGCCGCCCAACCTTCTGGAAAGCTTTCCAAAACTTCGCCCGCAAACAAGGCGTTCCCCCCTCCAAATGGGGGCGGGCACCTTGTTTGCGGTCGCATCAGTCGATCGCGGTTACAAACTTTTCTTTGGGACGACGTACCTTCTTGAGGCTCACCAGCCAATCCTTGTCCGCCGCGCGATAGCCCAGGGGCAGGATGGTCACCGACTTGAGGCCCCGAGAACGGAGGCCGAGCAGCTCGTCGAGCGCCTCGGCATCGAAGCCTTCCATCGGCGTCGCGTCCACCTCCAGCATCGCCGCCTCAGCGATGGCGAGGCCGAAGCCGATATAGGCTTGGCGTGCGGCATGTTCGAAGTTGGTGCGGGCATCACGCGGCACATAGGCGGTCAGCAGGCGCTGCCGGTAAGCATTCCAGTTCGTCAGGCGCTCGCCGTCGAGTTTCCGCTCGGCAATAACAAAGTCGAACGTTTCATTGATGCGCTCGGCCGTGTAGGTATCCCAAGCCGCGAAGACCAGGAGATGCGAGGCATCGACGACCTGAGTCTGACCACTGGCGATCGGCAGGATCTTCTCTTTGAGATCCTGATTGGTGATGACGAGCAACTCATAGGGCTGCAAGCCGCTCGAGGTCGGAGCGAGACGGGCCGCCTCGATAATCCGGTCGACCTTTTCCTGAGGCACCACGCGAGTCGGATCGAACTTCTTGGTGGCGTAGCGCCAATTGAGTTTTTCGAGGAGCATGGAGAAATTCCCGACATGAGAGGCATCCCGCAGCGAAGCCGGCAGCGAGGATGTGCCGGAAATCCGCCCGGAAGGAACCGCGACAGTCACCCCGTATCGAGAGACATTTCAATGATCTCGTACCGGTCTCACCGAGAAGTGACTGCCTTCCCGCCTAGATCGTCCTGCGTCCTGACGGACGCGAGATGACGATCTTGCTTTTTGTTGTTGCATCGGATTTTCCGAAAACCGCATTCCACTTTTCGATCCGATGCTTTAGTCCTTCTTGTCGTAGGGGTTATCGCCGCCGGACCGCATCTGCACGCGGATCGGCGTGCCGGGCATCTCGAACGTCTCCCGGAGACCGTTCGAAAGATAGCGCATATAGCTCTCCGGCATCGCCTCGGGTCGCGACCCGAAGATGATGAACATCGGCGGCCTCGTCTTGGCCTGCGTGATGTAGCGAATCTTCAGGCGACGACCGGCGACGGCCGGCGGCGGATGATGCTCGATAAGGCCGGTCAGCCAGCGGTTGAGCCGACCGGTGGAGATGCGCGTATTCCAGATGTCATAGGCGCGCACCACCGCCTGCATCAGCTTGTCGAGCCCCTGCCCATTGAGGCCGGACAGCGTCACCAGTTCGACGCCGCGCACCTGCGGCAACAGTCGCTCGCACTCTTCGCGCAATTCCCTGAGCTTGGCGGCGTGATTCTCGACGAGATCCCACTTGTTGAGGCCGATCACCAGCGCCCTGCCCTCGCGGACGATGAGATCGACGATCTGCAGGTCCTGTTTCTCGAAGGGAATGGTGGCATCGAGCAGCACTACAACCACCTCGGCGAACTTGATGGCCCGGAGCGCATCGGCCACTGACAGCTTTTCCAGCTTCCCCTGCACACGCGCCTTGCGACGCAGGCCGGCGGTGTCGAACAGCTTCACCTCGCGATCGCGCCACACCCAGTCGACCGAGATGGAATCGCGGGTGATGCCCGCTTCGGGACCGGTGAGCAGGCGATCCTGACCGATCATGCGGTTGATCAACGTCGACTTGCCGGCATTGGGCCGGCCGGTAACAGTCACTCGTAGCGGACGCTGTTGCTGCGGTTCGACGAGGTTGCCCTCTTCGTCGACATCGAGGTTGACCACCGCCTCTTCGCTGTCCGGCTCGGCAAAGCCGAGACGGCCTTCAAGCGCGTCGCGCACCGCATCGTAGAGGTCGGCCATCCCCTGGCCATGCTCGGCCGAGATGGCGATCGCTTCGCCAAGGCCAAGCTCGTAGGCCTCCAGCAGACCGGCCTCGAGGCCACGCCCCTCGGCTTTGTTGGCAACCAGGATCACTTCCCGGTCCATGCGGCGGATCATGTCGGAGAAATGCTTGTCGAGCGGCGTAATGCCGGCACGAGCGTCATAAAGGAACAGGATGGCATCCGCCTCGCGGATCGCCATTTCGGTCTGGGCGCGCATGCGGCCTTCGAGCGACTCCGGATCAGCCTCCTCGAGACCGGCGGTGTCGATCACCTGAAAGGTCAGATCGTTCTTGCCGACGAGACGGTTGAACAGCGTGGACTTGCCGACATTCGGGCGGCCGACGAGGGCAACGGTCGGTTGCGCAGACATGGTCGAGACTTCCTTCAATAGACATTGCGGCGCCGGATCAGTCGATCCGCCGCCGCTCGTCCGTTTTCTTGTAACGCCATGTTCAGTTCACGGCGATGAGCGTACCGTCTCCGGCCAGAACCATCATCTTGCCAGAGCTCAGAATGGGCGCGATGGCGCCACTGAAACCAATTTCCGTGGTCACGCCAAGCGCGCCGGTCACCGCATCCACCGACGCGACACGGCCGTCATTCGACGAGGCCCATAGCTTGCCAGCCGCCATCACCGGACCTGCCCACGAACCCTTGCGGCTCGACGAAGGCTTGAGCGGCAACGTCTGGGCCCAAATCACCTTGCCGGTCTTAAGATCGACGGCGATCATCCGGTTCTCAAGATCGATCAGGAACAGGCTGCCGCCTGAGACGACGGGCGTTTCGGCGCTGCCAATCGGTTGCTGCCAGCGGACATTACCGGTCTTGAGGTCCAGAGCGACCAGCGCGCCGCCAATGCCGGTCGCATAGACCGCATCCCCATGAATCACCGGGCTCGCCGAAGCGTCACGCAGACCTGTGATCGCCGAAATCGAACTGCCGCCGGTGATCGACGCCTGCCATTTCGCGGCGCCCGTGGCGAGATCGAATGCCTGGATCTGCCCCGTCGAACCGGCAACCACCACCGTGTCGGCGGAAATCGCCGCGCTGCCGGCACCAACCAGCGACGCTCCCGACACCTCGGTCGAGGCCCGCCAGCCGGCAGCGCCAGTCGTTGCGTCGAAAGCCTGCACGACGCCTGACTGGGCCGTGACCACAACCTTGCCGCCACCGACGGCCGGCGCCGAGCGGGCGGGCGCGTCGAGCTTCACGCGCCAGACAATCGAACTGCTGCCGGCATCGATGGCAAGAAGTTCACCGTAACCGGTCGCCGCGTAGACCCGGCCACCCGCTACAGCGAGACCACCACCGCCCACCGAGTCATGCGCACCGGCCGGATAGGCGTTCACATGCCAGGTCGCGCCGCTGTTGGCCACCTTGAACCCGGAGACAACACCGGCGGCATCATAGACATAGACGATGCCATCGGCCGCTACCGGGCGCGCCGAAATGCCGCGCCCCTTGCTGGTGGAAAGGCCCATCATGCCGTTGCCGAAGCCGGACTGTCCGCCTTTCATCGACCAATAATGCACCCCCTGCAGGGCGCCGGCGACATTGCCGGGATCGTTGGTCGCCGTGCCGCCGGGCTGCGACCAGGCGGCAAGCGCCGTGGCTGCGCCAATGGTTGCCCGCCCGTTGGTGATCCCTTGCGTCGGATCCGAGACGGCCAGAATCGAGGTGCGGTTCCCCTCAGCGACCGTATGGTTTTTTTTGAACGGATTGAGCGAAGAGATGGAATCCATCGCCGAATCCGAGCCGCAGCCACCGAGCGCTACGACGACGGCCAGCGCGAGAGCGGCCGAGGAAAGGCGGAGGAGAACGGTCATCCGGCGGCTCCCGTGTCAACATTGCCAGATTCGGAGATCGCGAGATCACGCAGGATGCGAGCGCGGGCGCGCACATCCGACGGCGTCGCGGGATCGTCGGTCAGCTTGCGAGCCTCGACGCTGACGCCCTTCCAATCCTCGGCACGGACGGAGGCAAGCGCAATGATCTCGCGCGCCGCATGCCGCCAAGGCGAAATGTCGTTGTTGTACCCAGACACTCGCGCCTTGATCTGATCGAGGTTCTCCCGATCGACGGCGATCAGCGCGGCGCGGATGGTGGCAAGATCCAGGAAAGCCACGTCAACGCCAGGCGCCTTGGAAAGGTCTTCGAACGCGGCCAATGCATTATCAGTCTCGCCCAGCGCCGCATGTTCGGACGCGGCGCGGAACCGAGCCAGGACCTGATACTGCGATGGCGCGCTGCCGGCGTAGAGCGACAGCGATTCGGCAAGCGCCTTGTGGTCGCCCGCCTTGGCCGAGGCCAGCACTTGAGAATAGGCGTCTCCCGCCGCATTGGCGCGGCTGGTCGCCCAATAGTCATAGCCACGCCAGGCGGCTGTGCCGGCAACGATAAGGCCGGCCGCCGCATAAACGACCCAGCCATAACGCTTCCAAAGGTTTGTCAGCCGATCACGGCGCAGATCGTCGCCGACTTCGTCGAAAATATCAGACATCTTCTATCCAACTATCGGTCCGCGACAACGCAGATCACAGCCAACGGGCATGGCTTGCGCCAACCCGAGCCAGCGCATTTCATTGACGCCGTTTACAGCCTTTTTTACCCCGACGCCACCTCTTCATGCAGGCCGCATCGAGCCTTCACAGCAACGGCCTGCCAATCAGCCAGTCGTGCAGCACGAACAACAATGCCGCCCAGACGGCGAGACCGATTGCCACGGCGATCCAGTCGTTCATCGGCTTGGGGGGCGACGCCACCGCCGCCGTCATCGGTCGCGCGATCAATGAAAAGCGAGCCGCCAGCGTCCACATAAAGAAGACAGCGCTGAGCAGCACGCCAGCCAGCGTCCCGACCGCCAGTGCATGAGCAACCGCCCAAAGCGTCACTGACATCAGCATGGGATGGCGAACGAAGCGGCCGATGCGAGTGGGGTTCGGAAAGAACGAGGCCACGAGCAGCGGCGAGGCCACCGCCATTAGCGTAAAAGCGAAATCGCGCGCCCAAGGCGGAGGCGTGAACAGCAGCACCGAATCCTGCCGGGCGAGACCATAGCCATAGATCGTAAGAATGAGCCCGATGAGGGAAACAAGTGAATAAAGACCGCGCCAAGGGTTGTAGCCAATACGATCGATCGCCGCGCTCCGCACGTTCGGCGCCAGGATATAAATCGAATGCATGCCGATGAAGAGAACGAGACCGACGAAGAAGATGGACATTCTCGACTCCTTGAACGCCTAGAGGAGACCACCCCATCGAGGGCCAATCGACGTGACGGCACCAGCCGCAAATAGCCCCGCCGCCCATTTGCGAAAAGTTAGCTAAAAAGCGCAAAACTCGGCAAAGAACCCGATGACCATAATCAATTAACGCTTGCGTGCAATAGTCTTCCGCGTGTTTGCGGGGGATGTCATGTATCGCGTCTTCACCGTGTTGGGATTGTCCTTCTGTTTAGCGACAACTTCCCAAGCCTACGCTGCCACAGCGAGCGCCCCAAGCTTTGCCGAAGTTCCGATGCGCCCGTCACTGCCGCCGGGTGGACAGGCCGGTGAGTTGGCCATGACGTTGCCGCCCGCCGCCGACATCGGCGAGGCGATCGGCGCCGGGCCTGCGACACGACAGGCTCTCGGCCCCAAAGTCATGGTGCGTGTCGACATTTCCTCGCAGACCATGACCGTATTGGTCCATGGCAAGGTTGCCTATGTCTGGAAGGTGTCGACGGCAAGACGCGGCTACGCAACGCCGACCGGCTTCTGGACACCCTATCGCATGCATGTCATGTGGCGCTCGCGAAAATACGACAATGCGCCAATGCCGCATTCCATCTTTTTCAACGGCGGTTTTGCCATCCACGCTACGCCCTACGTAACGCGCCTTGGCAGCCCGGCCTCGCATGGCTGCGTTCGTCTGCACCCTGACAATGCCAAGGCGCTGTTCGCGCTCGTTAAGCAATACGGCCCGTCGACGGTTCGCGTTTCCATCGAGAAGTAAGCCGCCGACTGTTATCCCGCGCCCCAACAGAACGCGGCGCGACGCCTGCCGACCCGACCGAGTCGACGAACGAGCCTTCTTTGGCCTCCCAGCGGCCGGCGTTGCAACGGCTTTGCGCCCGGCAGCACCAATAAGATATCCGCGCGCGCAACGAGGCTGCCAGCTCGCCCAACCACCCCGCCCTCGCTTCGTCCGACGAACACCCGCACCAAAAGAGCCTTTTCCATCCGATATAGCAGTTTTGTCCATGACAACGCCACCAAACAGAACAATCGTCCATGATGAAATAGATCCGCTCGAGAAAACGATTCAACGCGCCCCAACAGGCGGCGGGTCACGAGGGAAAACCAGCGGAGAGGTATCAGGATATTCCCGTAGAGATTTTTGAAGGCTTCCAAAGACCAGCGCCGCTTCCCATAACCGCCTCACGCATTCAAAATTTCTTTTGGTGGGCTTTAGCGCAGGTTTATATTGCATCGCAGCATAAAGCCGGATTTGAGCTTATAACCTCAAAACCGCCCTCAACTAACCCAAATAACGGCAAAACAGCGGCCTGACCCTCGTCTAAAGTCGCATTTAGGCCGCATTTAACCTTCCGCAAAGTTAACTATTCCCACTTCAAATGCTGCTGCGCGAAAACTGCATTCCTGACATGCATGGCCCCCTCTAGCCCTGCATGGCTCGTTCGCCTAAATGTCTGGGTGTCGAGAGCGAAGCGCAGCAGACGAAAGACTGAAGAGCGCAGCGCCTCACAACCCGAATGGATGAATGAAATGCTGGACACCGTTGTCAACAAGCTCCGCAGCTACCGCAAGTACCAGGAGACTTATCGCGAGCTCTCCCGTCTGAGCACTCGCGAGCTTGCCGACCTGGGCATCTCCCGCGG
>JAGSYV010000074.1 GCA_018262505.1 Pseudomonadota bacterium | reverse complement strand
TGCATATATTGCTCGGGGGTCATGGCGTTTCTCCCTTGTTCCACCGTTTAGATACAGCTCCATATGAATCGGTTCAATCCTTCAGGATTGCAACTTGGCATGCAGAAATGAAACACATCCCCTGGGACTCCTACCAAATCTTCCTGGCGGTCGCTCGCACTGGCAGCCTTAGTGCCGCGGCCGATCGGATCGGGCTTTCCAGCGCCACCATTGGTCGGCGAATGCTGGAACTGGAGCGGCAGATGGAGTGCGGGCTGTTCGTTCGCAGCCAGTCCGGCTATTCGCTGACCGGTGGCGGGCAGGCGTTGCTCGACCATCTCACCGGCATGGAAGTGGCCGGGCGTGAGATGGAAATCTGGAATGCCGGCTTGTGCGGGGCGGTCCGCGTTCGGATTTGCGCCGGCACCTGGTGTGCTCGCTTCCTCGCCCGCAATCTCAACGCGCTCGTTCATCCGGGCGACCGACACGGCATCGACATCGGCATTGGCGAGGAGAGGGCATCGCTTGCGCATCGCAGCGCCGATGTCGGCATTCGCGCCTTTGAGCCGGAAGAAACCAATCTGGCCGCCGTGCGGCTGCCGGAGGTGGCGTACGCGGTCTATTCGGCGCTCGATATGCCGCCTGCGCATGTTGATCGCTGGATCGCCGTGTCGGAGGAGATGGCCGTCTCGTGCTATCTGCGTTATCCGCACGACAAATGGCCGAACAATCTGATTGCCACCGTCAGCCGGGCGGAGGGGCTTCGCCATTCCATCCTGTCGGGTGCCGGTGTCGGGGTTCTGCCGTGCTTTGTCGGCGACACGGATTCGAGGCTGAGCCGGGTTGGCGACGAGATCGCCGAGCTCCGGCACCGGAGCTGGCTCGTCATGAACAATGAGGACCGTCATCGGCCCGAGATTCGCGCGGTGGTCGACCGAATGACCACGCTGTTCCGCCGTCATGCCGCAGTGTTCGAAGGGCGAGGCGGCGCTGGCGCGCCAGCCTTGTCAAATGCGTTCGATATGGCCACATAGGGCACCTTGTTTTGGAGATGCCCATGAGTGAGGCGCCGCAGCATTTCGACGTTGCCGTGGTGGGGGGAGGGCCGGCGGGCCTTGCCGCTGCCATCGCCCTTGCCGATGTCGGCGCGCGCGTGGCTCTGATCGCGCCGCGTCCCGCCGTCGATGATTGGCGGACCACGGCGCTCTTGGGCGGCTCCGTCGGTTTTCTCGACCGACAGGGCGCATGGGCCGAACTGCGTTCCGTTGCCGCGCCACTCCGGCGAATGCGTCTGATCGATGCCTCCGGCCGGTTGTTTCGGGCACCGGACGTTACGTTTGATGCGCGAGAAATCGGTCGCGACGAGTTTGGCCATAACGTCGCCAACGGACCGTTGGTCGCCGCGCTGTCCGACGCCGTGGCCGCGCGTGGCGATGGTATCGTTCGCTTCGAGGCGCTGTTCCAGACGCTCGGCCACGAAGAGCGGAGGGATCGACTGACGCTCTCGTCGGGCGAGACCATTACCGCCGATCTGGTGGTCGCGGCGGATGGCCGCAACTCCGCTGTGCGCAAGGCGGCCGGTATCGAGGTGAAGTCCTGGAGCTATCCGCAGGAAGCGCTTGTGCTGGCGCTGACGCACAGCGTGCCGCATCATGACACCTCGGTCGAGTTTCACACCGAGGCCGGTCCATTCACGCTCGTGCCGCATGGTCCTGGACGATCTTCGCTGGTGTGGATGGATCGGCCTGAGGTGATCGAGCGGATGGCCGAACTCGACGATGCCGCCCTGGCTCTGGAAATCGAACGCCGGTCGAACTCGGCGTTGGGAGTTGTTGGCATTGCGACTCCTCGCCAGCGCTGGCCGATTTCCGGCTTCCAGGCGCGACGGCTCTCGTCCGGTCGCGTCGTGCTGGTGGGTGAGGCGGCGCATGGTTTTCCGCCGATCGGCGCGCAGGGCTTCAACCTGACGCTGCGGGACATCGCAACGCTGGAGGACATTGTCCGCGACATGACGCAGCCGTCGGCCGGCAAGGCGCTGGATGGTGTAATGACAGCCTTACGCTACGGCCGAGCGCGGCGCCTGGATGTCGCCGGCCGTGTAACCGGCGTCGATCTTCTCAACCGTTCGCTGCTGAATGGCGTCTTGCCGATGCAGGTCGCCCGTGCCGCTGGTCTGATGCTGGCCCGGGACGTCGGCCCCGTCAGACGGCTGCTGATGCGAGCGGGGCTTGGGGGAGGGTAATCCCCCACACTCGCAGCTTTTCGCTGTCGGTCACTCAGGCTTTGGCTGGGGCAGCACCGGCAGCTTTGGGTCGCGTGGTGTGGCGCCGTCCAACAGGTCGTTGGGATCGGCTGCCTTGGCGGCCGCAGCGTCGCCGTCGTCCGGCGGCAGATCTACCGCATCCGGATCCTTGGTGTCGACGTCCACCTTGCCGGCAGCGGCCTTCTCACGTTCCATCTTGCGCCACTTGGCGACATTGCGGTTGTGCTCGGCAAGGCTAGCCGCGAAGAGGTGCCCGCCGGTCCCGTCGGCGACGAAATAGAGATCCTTGGTATTGGACGGATTGGCCACCGCCTCGAGCGCGGCGCGACCGGGATTGGCGATCGGTCCCGGCGGCAAGCCATTGATATGATAGGTGTTGTAGGGTGTCTGCTTGTCGATGTCGGCGCGGCTGATCGACCGGCCAAGCGTGCCGGCGCCGCCGACGAGGCCGTAAATGATCGTCGGATCGGATTGCAGGCGTATGTTGTGCTGCAGTCGGTTGAGGAATACCGAGGCGACGTGCGGCCGTTCGTCCGCCTTGCCGGTTTCCTTCTCAACGATCGAGGCCAGCGTCAGCAGTTCCTTCGGATCGGAGAAGGGGAGGTCGCGGTTGCGGCCGGCCCAGATCTCATCGAGCGCCTTGGCGTGAGCCGTCTTCATCTGCTCAAGGATCAGGCTGCGGGAGGCGCCGCGCGTGAAACTATAGGTCTCCGGTAACAGGGTGCCTTCGGCGGGCACCGCCGGAACCGCGCCGGTGAGGAACTCGCTTTGCTTCAGGCGATCGACGATCTGCTGCGAGGTGAGGCCCTCGGGCAGGGTGATCTGATGCATGATCGCCTTGCCCGACACCAGCATGCTCATCACGCCACGCATGCTGACGCCGGCCGGAAACGCATATTCGCCGGCCTTGAGTCGGCCTTGCTGCTGGTAGGCGCGGACGCCGCCGACGAAGATATAGTGGCCGAGCATGTCGTAGGGGCTCTCGATGACCCCCTCGCTCTCCAGGATGTCGGCGATGCGGACGAGGCCCGAGTCGGCCGGAATGACGACGATTTTTTCCTGGGCCAGTGGGCCCGGCTTCTCGAACTCTCGCTTGCCCCAGTAGAGCACTGCGCCGGCCGCCAGGACACCGAGCAGGAGCAGCGTTATCAGGCCGTTCATGATGACGATGATCGGATTGCGCGCCCGGCGCGACCGCGGCAAAGGCGGAGCCTGTTCGGGTGCAAGCGCTTCCCGCGGGCTCTTCGGGTTGACCCGCGTCTTGATCTCGTCGGTATCGGTTGCGTCCTGCCTGTCGTCCATGGGCCTTGGTCTCTTCATGGGGCGCGATCCGTCACTTCCGCCTATGATTGTGGCAGCAGCACGGAACAGCAGCTATCAAGGCGCATAAGCCAGGGGCAGAGCGTCTTCCCGGCTCGTTCGGGCGAGTCTCCAAGCAACACGCCACCTCCGGCCTTGGCAAGCGCCGCTTTGGTGATTGCCACAGCTTTCGCCAACCGAATCAAAAGGCCCGCCAGAAGAGGTTCCTGGCAGGCCGTTTCTGTTGCCTCAGTTGCCGACGGGTCTCAGCCCTCGAAGGCCTTGACGATCAGCGAGGCGTTGGTGCCACCGAAGCCAAAGGAATTCGACAGCGCGTAGCGCAGTTTCTTTTCCTTGGCCTTGTGCGGTACGAGGTCGATCGGTGTCTCGACGTTGGGATTGTCGAGATTGATGGTCGGCGGCAGGATGCTGTCGCGCACCGCGAGCGTCGTGTAGATCGCCTCGATGGCGCCGGCCGCACCCAGAAGATGGCCGGTCATCGACTTGGTCGAGGACATGGCAAGGTTCTTGGACGCATCGCCGAACAGCCGCTCGACGGCGCCCACCTCGATGCCATCGGCCATGGTCGACGTGCCATGGGCGTTGACGTAGCCGATCTCCTCCGGGGAGATCTTGGCATGGCGCAGGGCGGCCTTCATGCAACGGTACGCGCCGTCACCGTCCTCGGAGGGAGCGGTGATGTGATAGGCGTCGCCCGACATGCCGTAGCCGACGATCTCGCCATAGATGGTCGCGCCGCGCTTCTTGGCGTGTTCCAGCTCTTCGACGATGACCACGCCGGCGCCTTCGCCCATCACGAAGCCGTCACGGTCGCGGTCGTAGGGACGCGAGCCCTGTTCCGGCCGATCGTTGAAGGCAAAGCAGAGTGCCTTCATCGACGCGAAGCCGGCGAGTGAGAGGCGGCAGATCGGGCTTTCCGCGCCGCCGGCGATCATGACATCCGCCTCATCATTGGCGATCAGCCGAGCGGCGTCGCCGATGGCATGCGTGCCGGTCGAACAGGCGGTGACCACCGACGAGTTCGGACCCTTGTAGCGATGGGCGATGGAGATGTAGCCGGCGGTAAGGTTGATCAGGCGGCCGGGAATGAAGAAAGGCGAAACACGGCGCGGACCCTTGTCGCGCAGCGTATAGCCGGCTTCGACAATGCCGTTGATACCACCGATGCCCGAGCCGACCAGAACACCCGAGCGCACCTGGTCCTCATAGTCGGTCGGTTGCCAGCCGCTGTCCTCGACCGCCTGACGGGCTGCCTCGAGCGAGAAGATGATGAAATCGTCGACCTTGCGCTGATCCTTGGGATCCATCGCGTGGTCGGGATTGAAGGTGCCGTTCGTGCCGTCGCCGCGCGGAACGACACCAGCGATTTGGCAGGCGATGTCGTCGACGGGAATGGATTCGATACGGCGAATGCCGCTCTTGCCAGCTTTGATGGCGGCCCAGTTGTGCTCGACACCGCAGCCGAGCGGCGTGACCATGCCGAGACCGGTGATGACGACTCGTCTCATTGGGACGAGAGCCTCCCTGTTGGTCGTCTCCGCCGGGTCCGTCACCGCCATGGGGAGGACACGCACAACGGGACGCAATTGACGGAGCAGAGGGACCGTTCAGCTGACCGAGGCCGACCGAAAAAGGCATCGACCAAAAAGCCGACACCGGCCCCGGGAACGCACTGTCAAGCAAAGAAAGCAGTTCCTCGGAGAGGAACTGCTTCCCTGCCGAACGCGTCCGGAAATCAGGCCGTCGCCTTCTCGAGGAACTTGACGGCGTCGCCGACCGTCAGGATCGTCTCGGCGGCATCGTCGGGGATCTCGACGCCGAAGGCTTCTTCGAAGGCCATGACCAGTTCCACGGTGTCGAGCGAGTCGGCACCCAGGTCTTCGATGAAGGAGGCTTCGAGAACCACCTTGTCGGCGTCCACGCCGAGATGGTCGATAACGATGTTCTTCACCTTTTCAGCGACTTCGCTCATGTTCACGGATCCTTATCAGTCCAAATCCAATGCCGAACGGGACGTCGACCGCTCACCGCCTGCCTCGCATAAGCGAAGCCGTGGCAGCGACGGCCGGCTACCGAAGGTGTCGAGCATGCCAGCGCCTGATGGCACCGCCCCCGGTTGGTCCGATCGCCCGCCCCCGGGGCCGAACAAGTCCGAACCCCTCGGAAATCGTGGCGATCTCAGCCTATGCTCGTGCTCACGACCTTCGGGCGGGTCCTCTGACGGTTCCCGATCAGATCGCGGGCTTGGTAACACACTTCGCCCCTGATGACTAGCGGCCCCCGGAGCATTTCCCAATCGGATAAAATTGTCCGCTTGGGAAGGAAACGCACCAGAGTCAATCGTTTGGGCATATTCTACGGCTCGTGTTGTTTCGATCCGAACCGAATATGCACCAGCGAAACCGCCGATGATCGCGGACAGTTCCTTTTCCATCCGCGAAACCTTAGAAACGCTTGCGAAGCCGGACATGACTGCCCGGCCAGCCAATCAGATCATGGCCATACCACCGTTGACATGCAAGGTCTGGCCAGTGACATAAGCCGCCTCGCGGCTCGCAAGATAGACGCAGGCGGCGGCAATCTCCTCGGAGGTGCCGAGCCGGCCCATCGGCACCGCGGCCAGCGTGCCTTCCTTCTGCTTGTCGTTGAGCGCGTCGGTCATCGGCGTTTCGATGAAGCCGGGCGCCACGCAGTTGGCGGTGATGCCGCGGGTCGCCACCTCGGCGGCCAGCGCCTTGGTCATGCCGATCATGCCGGCCTTGGCTGCCGCATAGTTGCCTTGGCCAGGATTGCCGGTGACGCCGACGATCGACGTGATGCCGATGATACGGCCGAAGCGGCGCTTCATCATGCCTTTGATGGCGGCGCGGGTGAGACGGAAACCGGAGGTGAGGTTGACTTCGATCACCTGGTCCCAGTCCTCGTCCTTCATGCGCATGAACAGGCCGTCGCGGGTGATGCCGGCATTGTTGACGAGGATATCGACCTGACCGAGGGCTGCCTCGGCATCAGTGAACAGACGATCGACGTCGGCGCGGTCGGCGAGATTACCGGTGACGATATGCGTGCGTTCCCCCAACCGGGCGGCCAGCTCTTCAAGCGGCGCGAGACGGGTGCCGGAGAGCGCCACCTTTGCACCCTGCGCATGCAGCGCTGTGGCGATAGCGCCGCCGATGCCACCGGAGGCACCGGTCACCAACGCCGTCATTCCAGTCAAGTCGAACATGGTTTTCCACCTCGTTCTTGCGGTCGGCCGGTCATCACCGGCGCTCTGCTGGACGGCCTGACACCACGTCGGCGGCGTCGAGTCAAGCGTCAACGGCTGGTTTCCCCGCTTTTGCCTGTTGTCTGGCGGTCCCTCCCGCCAAAGTCTGCTGACGCGGATGGGCTTGCTCGAGTCTATTCTAGCCGAGATAGCTAGGGAGAGCCCCATGACAAAAGAAGCGCATTTTTCCACCGTATCGATGATTGCCCTCGGAGTTGCCGACCTTGCTCGCTCGCGTGCCTTCTACGAGGCGCTCGGTTTCGCCGCAGGGCCAGGCTCGAACGAGGATATTGTGTTCTTTCAGATTGGCGCGCTCGTTTTGTCGATTTTCCCAAGGAAACTCTTGGCCGAAGACGCCGAGGTGGCCGACGATGGCCATGGCTTCGATGGCGTGACGCTCGCTCACAACTATTCGTCGGAAGACGCGGTGGATGAGGCGATGGCGCATGCGCTCGCTTCTGGCGCGACGCTCAAAAAGAAACCGCAAAAGGTGTTCTGGGGTGGCTATTCGGGCTATTTCGCCGATCCCGACGGCCACCTCTGGGAAGTCGCCTACAATCCCTTCGTCAAGGTCGACGATCATGGCATAGTGACGCTTTGAATTTGCGAAAAGGAGTGTCACCGATGGCTATCGACGGCAAGACCGACGACGACATCACCCGCATCCTCGAGGAGACGAGGACCATTGCCGTGGTCGGCGCCAGCCAGAACCCATCGCGCCCCGTCTATGGCGTCATGGGCTTCCTGATCGGGCGCGGCTATGAGGTCTACCCGGTCAACCCCGGCCTCGCCGGCCAGGAACTGCAGGGGAGGAAGGTCTACGCCAGCCTCGCCGAGGTGCCAGCGGAGATCGACATGGTCGACGTATTCCGCAACTCCGAGGCGGCCGGCGAGACCATCGATGAGGCTCTGGCTCTGCCGGTGCCACCAAAGACCATCTGGCTGCAGCTCGGCATCGTCAACGAAGCGGGTTTCGAGCGGGCCGAGGCGAAGGGCGTCAAGGTCGTGATGGACCGTTGCCCAGCCATCGAAGGGCCAAGGCTCGGCGTTTAGCAAACAAGCTGGCGCGGGCGATCGCCTTAGCGACCGCGCCTCACCTTGCCCATCCGCTCCTTGCGTTCCCTGTCCTTGCGCGCCTTGGCGGCGCGCATGGCCGCGCCGCGACCAAGCGGCCGGCCGGCACTGCCCTCTGACATCATCTCGAAGCGCAGGGCGCCGGCAAACGGCGCCGCCTCGATAAGGCGAACTTCGACAGTGTCGCCCAGCTGGAAGGTTTCGCCGGACTTCGATCCGATCAGCGCGTGTCGACCCTCGTCATAAGCGAAATAGTCGTCGCCCAGCTTCGAAATAGGGATCAGCCCGTCGGCACCGGTCTCGTCGAGGCGAATGAACAGGCCTGCCTTGGTAACGCCGGATATGCGGCCGCGGAAGACGGCGCCGATGCGGTCGGCGAGCCAGCCGGCGATTAGCCGGTCAATGGTTTCGCGCTCTGCCTGCATGGCGCGCCGCTCGGCGGCCGAGATCTCCTCGGCGACACGCGGCAGCGTGTCTTCGACGCCGTCGGGAAGGCCGCCCTCGCCGAAACCGAGGGCGGTGATCAGCCCACGATGAACGACCAGATCGGCATAACGCCGGATCGGCGACGTGAAGTGGGCGTATTTTCTGAGATTGAGGCCGAAATGGCCGATGTTGACCGGCGAGTACTCGGCCTGGCTTTGCGAGCGTAGCACCACCTCGTTGACGAGGTAGGCCTGCGGCGTACCCGCCACCCGCTCGAGAATGCGGTTGAAGAGTTCAGGCTCGAGGTTGCCTTGTTTGGCAATCTTCATATCGAGCGTGGCCAGGAACTCGCGCAAGGATTCCAGCTTGGCCAGCGATGGCTGATCGTGGATGCGATACAGCAGCGGCGTGCGCTGCTTTTCCAGCGTTTCGGCGGCGGCCACATTGGCCTGGATCATGAACTCCTCGATCAGCCGGTGGGCGGTAAGTCGTTCCGGCGTAAGGATACGATCGACGGTGCCGTCGGGTTTCAGCAGCACCTTGCGCTCGGGCAGGTCGAGATCGAGCGGCCCGCGCGCGTCGCGGGCGGCCGCCAGAATGCCATAGGCCGTCCAAAGCGGCTTCAATATGCCGTCGACGATCGGGCCGGTGTGATCGTTCGGAGCACCATCGATGGCTGCTTGTGCCTCGACGTAGGAGAGTTTGGCCGCCGACCGCATCATGATGCGATGGAAGGTGTGGCTCCGCTTGCGGCCTTCGTCATCGAACACCATGCGCACGGCGATGGCCGGTCGATCAACGCCCTCCTTCAGCGAGCAGAGGTCGTTGGAGATTTTCTCCGGCAGCATGGGAATAACGCGGTCGGGGAAATAGACCGAGTTGCCACGCTTCAAAGCCTCGCGGTCGAGATCGGAGCCGGGCCGGATGTAGGCGGCGACATCGGCGATGGCGACGGTGACGATGTACCCCCCCGCATTACCCGGATTGTCGTCGGCGACGGCATGGACGGCGTCGTCGTGGTCCTTGGCGTCCGGTGGATCGATGGTGAGCAGGGGGAGGGCGCGCCAGTCCTCGCGGCCGGTCATGGTTGCCGGCTTGGTAGCCTCCGCCTCGCGGATCACCGCTTCCGGGAAAACATGGGGGATATCGTTGGCGTGGATGGCGATCGTCGACACCGCTTTTTCCGAGCGGAGATTGCCGATGGTCTCACGTACCCGGGCGCGGGAAAGGCCGAAGCGGCCGGAACGGATGACGTCGACCGAGACCAGATCGCCATCCTGCGCCGTGCCAAGGTCGGCGGCGTCGATGACCAGTTCTTCGTATTGCTTCTTGGAGATCGGCAGCAGGCGAGCGCCGCCGTCGGTAACGCGCAGGATGCCGAGTACGCCTTCCGGCTTCTTTTCCAGCACCTTCATGACCCGGAGACCGGCGCGAGCCAGGCCTTCGTATCCATCGGGAAGATCGACGACGCGGGCCAATATGCGATCACCAAGACCGGCGGCCGGACCGTGCTCGCCGCGTCGACGGCGCACGGCGACGACGATGAAGCGTGGCCTCGGCCCCTGGTCGGCGTCCCATTCGGCTGGCTCGGCGTAAAGATCGCCGTCACGGTCGCGGCTGACGATGTCGCAGGCCAAGACGGCCGGCAGCGCGCCAGGCTCGGCGAAGCGACGATGTCGACGCTCGATCAGACCTTCGCCCTCGAGTTCTTTCAGGATGCGCTTCAGAACGACGCGGCCCTCGCCATGCACCTCGAAGGCGCGGGCGATGTCGCGCTTCGTTCCCTTGGTGGGATGTTCCGAGACGAAGCGAAGAATGGCCTCGCGGGTTGGGGTTGCGGGTTCGTCGTTCGAGCGGAGCTTGCGGGCCAAGCGGGTCTTCCCTGCGGCTTGAGGAGGCTCAGACATAGACCACAGATGGAGATGCAAGGCCAGCCTGGCAACCGGATGGTCAGTTCGCGTGCCGATAGGGAACGACGTCAGGACTGGCTGGCCTTGCCTCGGTGCGGCAGAGGCGGCAGGTCGGCGCTCCAGACCACCTCGTCGCCTTCGACGATGCCCGCCGCGGTTGGTTCCGAAGCGAGGCAGACGCGGCTGCGACCGGTTGCCTTGGCAGACTCGAGCGCAGCGTCGGCCGCCGCAAAGGCCTGCGCGAAAGGTGTCCCGGCCGGTACGTCGGCGATGCCGGCCGAGGCCGTCAGGCAGACCGGCTTTTCCAAGGTGCCGAAGTTGTAGCTTTCAAACCGCGCCAGCAGGGCCAGAACCTGCATTCTGGCTTCGGCGACGCTGCCGCATGTCACCAATATGGTGAATTCCGTGCCGTCGGTGCGGTAAATGGCGCCGAGATTGGCGAGTTCCTCGGCAATCAGTCGGGCTGCGCGAATCAGAACCCGGTCGCCAACCACATGGCCGTAGCGCTCATTCACAGTCTTAAAGCGATCGAGTGATACGAGGATCAGCAGACGCGAGCCTTCCGGCTCGGCGTCGTAATCGATCGGCAACGAGGTGCGACTTCTCAGCCCGGTAAGGCTGTCGGCAAAGCTCTGTT
This sequence comes from Pseudomonadota bacterium, assembly GCA_018262505.1. GTDB lineage: Bacteria > Pseudomonadota > Alphaproteobacteria > Rhizobiales > Pleomorphomonadaceae > Pleomorphomonas. The sequence goes on along the minus strand of JAGSYV010000074.1, from coordinate 14,690 downwards.
CGATGAGTTTGATCTTGGTGCGGTGGTGCTCGAGACGCGTCGTGCCGAGATAGAATCCGACGGGATAGGCGACAAGCGCGACGACGCTGATTGTGATCGCCCAGCCGCGAAGCAGGTTGAGCCAACCGTGAAAGGCAAGCAGTTGCAGGCCGGAATCCACCGCCATGGCGAGCACAAAGCAGATCGCGGCGAGGCGCAAAGCGAAAAGCCTGACGTCGCGCTCGGAGTGGACCGGACTGTTGAGCAACGTTCGTAGGATCTCACCATACATTGTCGTTCTTCTAGACCATTGAACGAGGCACACACCGCCAACGTTCAATAGTATAGGTTGAATGTAAGGATTCGACCAATAGAAACGATAAAATTGTAAACTATCGGCAGCTGTTTGGGTTGGTCATGCAAAGAGACATTGTGAAAATCAAGTGGGTTTGGCCTTGGAGGTTTTCGGCTTGGTCGCTGCCTTCTTTGTGCTCTTGGTGGCACCAGCCGCGGCAGAAGCTTTCGGCGCCGTCTTTTTCTTGCTCTCCGCGTCGCCTTCGGTGGCCGCTTTTGCCTTGGATTTTGGCGCCTTGGCAGGCTTGGTCTTCGGTGCTTTGCCGGCTTTGTTGGCGATCAGCGCCAGAGCTTCCTCAAGCGTCACCGTCTGCGGATCCTTGCCGCGCGGCAGGGTGGCATTGATCTTGTCCCAGGCGACGTAGGGGCCGTAGCGCCCATCCCGCACAGTGATCTCGCCGCCGGAGGCCGGATGCTCGCCGAGGCTCTTGAGGGCGGCCGGCGTGGCGCGGGTGCGACCGCCGCGTTCCTTCTTTTCGGCGAGGACGGCGACGGCACGGTTGAGGCCGACGTCGAACACCTCGTCGACCGAGGAGAGGTTGGCGTAGGTGCCGTCGTGGCTGACATAGGGGCCGTAACGGCCGATGTTGGCCTCGATCGGCTTGCCGGTTTCCGGATGATTGCCGACGGCGCGCGGCAACGACAGCAGCCGACAGGCGCGTTCGAGGTCGATGCTCTCCACCGCCCAGCCTTTGGGCAGCGAAGCGCGCTTCGGCTTGGCATCCTCACCAAGCTGAACGTAAAGCCCGAAGCGGCCGGAGCGCAGCGTGATGTCCTGGCCGCTTTCCGGATCGGTGCCAAGCAGCTTGACGCCGCCGTCGCCGAGCGCGGCATCCGGTTCGCCTTCACCGCCGAGCTGGCGGGTGTAGCGGCACTCCGGATAGTTGGAGCAGCCGATGAACGAGCCGAAGCGGCTGAGCTTCAGCGACAGCTTGCCGGTACCACAAGTAGGGCAGGAGCGCGGGTCGGAGCCATCGCCACGATCGGGAAAGATGTGGGCGGCGAGATCCTCGTTGAGGGAGTCGATGACATCGGCAACGCGCAGTTCCTTCACCTCGCCGATGCGGGTGTTGAAATCTTTCCAGAAGCGGCGCAGCACCTCGCGCCATTCGGCTTCGCCGGCCGAGATGCGGTCGAGATCTTCCTCAAGGCTGGCGGTGAAATCATACTCGACGTAGCGCGTGAAGAAGCTTTCGAGGAAAGCGGTGACGATGCGGCCCTTGTCGGAAGGGACGAGCCGTTTCTTGTCGATCGTCACGTAATCGCGGTCGCGCAGCGTGGCAAGCGTCGAAGCGTAGGTGGACGGGCGGCCGATGCCGAGCTCTTCCATCTTCTTGACCAGCGTCGCCTCGGTGTAGCGCGGTGGCGGCTCGGTAAAATGCTGGCTCGCCGCTACCGATTTGCGCGACAGGGCGTCGCCGACGGAGAGCGGCGGCAGGCGCGAGCCGTCCTCGTCTTCCTCGTCGTCGCGGCTTTCCTGATAGAGCGCCAGGAAGCCGTCGAACTTCAGCACCGAGCCGGTGGCCCTGAGGCCAGCCGACGTGCCACCGCTCTTGGCCGTGATGTCGACGGTGGTGCGCTCGAAGTCGGCGCTCTGCATCTGGCTGGCGATGGTGCGCTTCCAGATCAGCTCATAGAGCCGCGCCTCGTCGGCTTCGAGATGGCCGGTCACCGTGTTCGGCAGGCGGGCGAGGTCGGTCGGACGAATGGCCTCGTGCGCCTCCTGGGCGTTCTTGGCTTTGGTGGAGTAGAAGCGCGGCTTTTCCGGCAGGTAACGTTCGCCGTATTCCTGGGCGATCACCCGCCGGGCGGCGTTGACCGCCTCCGGGGCGATCTGCACGCCGTCGGTTCGCATATAGGTAATGAGACCGACCGTTTCGCCACCGATATCGGCACCTTCGTAGAGGCGCTGAGCCACCTGCATGGTGCGCTGGGCAGAGAAGCCGAGCTTGCGCGAGGCCTCCTGCTGCAGCGTCGAGGTGGTGAAGGGCGCGAAGGGGTGGCGCTTCTGCGGCTTCTGCTCCGCATCTGTCACCGAGAAGGATGCGCTGTTCAGGAAGGCGCGAATCTCGTTGGCCGTCACGCCGTCGGCGATGTCGAGACGACCGGTTTTCTTGCCCTTCCACTCGGAAAGGCGGGCTTCGAACTCGTCGCCAGCCGGATTGGCGAGTCGGGCGATGATCGACCAGTATTCCTGCGGCTTGAAGATCTCGATCTCGTTCTCGCGATCGCAGACAAGACGCAGGGCGACCGATTGAACGCGGCCGGCAGAGCGGGCACCGGGCAGCTTGCGCCAAAGGACCGGCGACAGCGTGAAGCCGACGAGATAGTCGAGGGCGCGGCGGGCGAGATAAGCCTCCACCAACGGCTGGTCGACGTCGCGCGGCTTGGCCATGGCGTCGAGCACGGCCTGCTTGGTAATGGCGTTGAAGACGACGCGCTGGATGGTCTTGCCCTTGAGGGCACCGCGCTTGGCACCCAATACTTCAAGGACATGCCAGGAAATTGCCTCACCCTCGCGATCCGGGTCGGTGGCGAGGATGAGCTTGTCGGCATTCTTCAGCGCGGCGGCGATGTCGGACATTCGCTTGCCGGATTTGCCGTCGACTTCCCAGCTCATGGCGAAATTGTCGTCGGGCAGAACCGAACCGTCCTTGGCCGGCAGGTCGCGGATGTGGCCATAGGATGCCAGCACCGTATAATCGCGGCCGAGATATTTGTTGATGGTTTTCGCCTTGGCAGGCGACTCCACGATCACGAGGTTCATTCAGGTGCGCCGGACAATTTCAGGAAAAAGGCTCAGCCCTCTTTAAGTGCGGCCTCCGGATTAAGCAAGCGTCGTTCCCTGCGCGTACGGGCGTGAGGGCCTTCAGCGCAGAAGCGAAACGAGCTGGTTGCCGTGCCGTTCGATACGCCCGGCGAGGTCGAGCTCCAGCAGGATCACCGAGACGACCGAAGAACTCAGGCCGGTGTGCGAAATGATGTCGTCGACGGACACAGGCGCCGGGCCGAGCGCCTCGATAACCGCTGCCCGGCTTTGCGGGCTGATGGCGTCGGGGACGACGGTCTCATCGTCTTCATGAAGCTCGAAGAGGGGCGGAGCGTCGTCTTCCAGCATGGGTCGGAGCACGGCGATGACATCGTCGGCGGAACAGGTCAGCGTTGCGCCATCGCGGATCAGCCGGTTGGTCCCCTCGGCGCGCGGGTCGAGCGGCGAGCCGGGCACGGCAAACACCTCCCGGCCCTGGTCGAGCGCGTAGCGGGCGGTATGCAGCGTGCCGGACCGCGTGGCGGCTTCCACGACCACGACGCCAAGACTCATGCCGGAGACGATGCGATTGCGACGCGGGAAGTCCTTGGCGCGGGGCGCCCAGCCGAAGGGCATTTCGGTGAGAATGGCGCCGCCCTGCCTGACGATTTCTTCCATCAGCGGGCCATGCTCTTCCGGATAGATATGATCGATGCCGCCAGCGATTACCGCGACAGTTCCTGTATCAAGGGTTGCCCGGTGGGCGGCGCCATCGATGCCACGGGCGAGACCGGCGCTCGGCCATCTTGTGGCCGGCCAGCGACGCGTTTCGCGACCCAACGATGGCCGCCGTCGGTCGGCCGAACAGGGCGACTGAGCCTCCTCGAACCGTGACAAGCGGCGGTGGCGCGGCGATCTGGCGCAGATAGACCGGATAGAGCGGTTCGGAGATGGCGACGATCCGGGCACCGTGGGCGCGCGTCCGGTCTATCTCGTCCTCGGCTTCGATCACTGAGGGGATTGAAATGGTCTTGGCGGATCCGCCGCGCCGGGCAAGGGTCGGCAGTGCGTCGAGCGCCGCTTCGGCGGAGCCGAAGTGGTTGATCAGGCTGCGAAAGGTGGCTGGTCCGACGTTTTCCGAGCGGATGAGGCGCAGCCAGGAGATCCGCTGGTCATCCGAGAGCTCAACCATGCGCAATCCCGGTCCGGTCATCCCTTGTGCCCGATCTTGCCCTCGGTGCCCGCCAGAAGACGCCGGATGTTGGCGTGGTGCTTCATCCAGACGATGACGGTGAGGAGGGCGAACACAGCTGCCAGGATGTTTTCGCCGAGCCCCCAAAGAGCGAGCGGCACCACCACGGTGGCGATGAGAGCGGCGAGGGAGGAGTAGCGGCTGAAATAGGCGACGGCGATCCAGACACCGGCGAAAATGAGCACGGCCGGCCAGAACAGCCCGAGCAGCACGCCGATGTAAGTGGCGACACCCTTGCCGCCCTTGAAGCCCAGCCAGATCGGAAAGAGGTGACCGAGGAAGGCGGCGACGCCGGCGAGCGCGTTCGCTTCAGCCACCTCAGGCATCAGAACCCGGACGAGGAGGACCGCGGCCGTTCCCTTGAGGAGATCGAGAAGAAGCGTGGCGGCGGCGAGCTTCTTGTTGCCTGTCCGGAGGACGTTGGTGGCGCCGATATTACCCGAGCCGATGGCCCGGACATCGCCGAGGCCGGCGGCTCGTGTCAAAAGCAAGCCGAATGGAATGGAACCAAGACCGTAGCCGACGAGCGCGGCAACGACGTAGGCGACCCAGGGAGCGGCGGACTCGAACATGATGCCCTCGGCAATCTTGGATAGGGGTAACCGATTACGGGTTGTGTGTCATTCTGTACGGAATCTTAGCGCTCGAACACCAGGGAACCGCTGACATAGGTGCGGCGGACACGGCCGATGAAGCGACCGCCCTCATAGGGTGTGTTCTTCGCCTTGGAGATGATGTCCTTGGCATTCAGCACCCATGGCTCGTCCGGATCGAACACAATGACGTCGGCCGGCGCACCCGTTCGGAGCGTGCCAGCCTCAAGGCTGGCGATTTCGGCCGGCCGGGTCGACATCGCCTCGATCAGCCGGAGAAGCGTCAACGAACCATCATGCACCAGTCTGAGGCCTGCCGACAGGAACGTCTCCAAGCCGATCGCGCCATCTGCCGCCTCGGCGAAGGGCAGGCGCTTGGTCTCGACGTCCTGGGGGTCATGGTTGGAAACGATGACGTCGATGGCACCACGCTTCACCGCCTCGACGAGGGCAAGGCGGTCGGCTTCGGCGCGCAGCGGCGGTGATAGTTTGAAGAAGGTCCGGTAAGCGCCGATGTCCATCTCGTTGAGCGTGAGGTGGGCGGCTGAGACGGAGGCGGTGGCGGCGATGCCGCGGTCCTTGGCCCAGGTCATCAGCTCCGGCGATTCGGCTGCCGACAGCAGCGAGGCATGGTAGCGGCCGCCGGCGAGGCGGGCGAGGCGGAGATCGCGGGCCAACATGACCGTCTCGGCCTCGGCCGGAATGCCCTGCAGGCCAAGCCGCACTGCCGTCTCGGAGAGGTTCATCACGGCGGCGCCCTTCAGCGCGGCGTCTTCCGGTCGATTGCAGACGAGGGCGCCAAAGTCCTTGGCATAGGTCAGAGCCCGGCGCAGCACCTGTGTGTTGGCGATCGCGCCACGACCCGAGGTGAAGCCGACGGCGCCGGCCTCGCCCAGCAGGCCGAATTCGGTCAGTTCGCCGCCTTCCTGACCTTTGGTCAGCGCCGCCATGACGCGGACGCGGACCACGGATGTCCGGCGGGCGCGGGTTGCCACGAAATCGACCAACGCCGGATCGTCGATGCAGGGATCGGTATCGGGCATGGCGACGAGCGTGGTGATACCGCCGGCGGCGGCGGCCCGGCCGGCCGAGGCGAAGGTCTCGCGGTGCTCGTGGCCGGGTTCACCGACATGGGCGCATAGATCGACGAGACCGGGCGCCACAACGAGACCGCGACAGTCGATCACCTCGGTGCCTTCCGGCGCGCCATTGTTCCCGGCCGAGGAACCGGCGGCGACGATGCGGCCGTCGACCATCAGCACGGCGCCGGGGTCGTCGAGCCCTTGCGAAGGGTCGACAACGCGAGCGTTGGTCAGCAATAGCGGGCGTGTTTGGACCATCCTGCTCATCGGAAGGCCTCCGCGCCGTTGCCTTGGGCGTTGACCACGGCGTCGAGCACCGCCATGCGAATGGCAACGCCCATTTCCACCTGCTCGCGGATGAGGCTCTGCGGACCGTCAGCGACGGCCGGGTCGATCTCGACGCCGCGATTCATCGGGCCGGGATGCATGACGAGGGCGTCGGGCTTGGCATAGGACAGTTTCTCCTCGTCGAGGCCCCAATAGTGGAAATATTCGCGCACCGACGGGACGAAGGAGCCCTGCATGCGCTCGCGCTGCAGGCGCAGCATCATGACGATGTCGGCGTCCTTGAGCCCCTCGCGCATTGAGGTGAAGGTTTCCAAACCCATGTCGCGGAAGGCGCCGGGCACCAGCGTCGATGGGCCGACGAGGCGGACGCGCGCGCCGAGGGCCGTGAGCAGCAGCACGTTGGAGCGGGCCACGCGACTGTGGGCAACGTCACCGCAGATGGCGACGACGAGGCCGTCGATGCGCTGCTTATGACGGCGAATGGTCAGTGCGTCGAGGAGCGCCTGCGTCGGATGCTCGTGGCTGCCATCGCCGGCGTTGACCACCGAGCAGTCGACCTTCTGGGCCAGTAACGCCACCGCGCCGGAGGCATTGTGCCGGACGACGATGACGTCGGGGTTCATGGCGTTGAGCGTCATCGCCGTGTCGATCAGCGTTTCGCCCTTCTTCACCGACGACTGGCCGACCGCCATGTTCATCACGTCGGCGCCGAGTCGTTTCCCGGCCAGCTCGAAGGACGACTGGGTGCGCGTCGAGTTCTCGAAGAAAAGATTGATCTGCGTGCGGCCCGTGAGGCGGTCACGCTTCTTGGAGGGCTGGCGACCGAGCTCGATGTTATCTTCGGCACGGTCGATGAGGTCGATGATCTCCAGGGGCGAAAGACCTTCGATCCCGAGGAGATGGGGGCGGCTGAATCCGTAGGGATTGGCGGCTTTCTTGATCATAAGCCCCCCTGATAGAGGCGTTTCGTGCCTCCGGCAAGGGCGAGGAAATCGAGTGAACAGGAGAATCGCGACGATAGTGCCAATGCGCGGCCGATGGAAAAGCCCGGCCGTGGAGAACGGTCGGGCTTGAGGTCTTGCGAGGCGCGACTATCTCAGGCGGCGTCGATCTCGCTGAGGAAGGTTTCCACCTTGCGTCCGAGATCAACGGACGAGGCTTTCAGAGAGGTGACCGCATCGAGCACTGTTTTCGCCTCGGCGCGGGTGGTGGCGGCACCGGTGCTGAGCTCGGCGATCGTGCGGGACAGTTCGCTGTTGCCGCGCGCCGCTTCCTGCATGTTGCGGGTGATCTCGCCGGTGGCGCCGGTTTGCTGGGTGACGGCCGAGGTAATGCTGGTAGAGACGGTGTTCACTTCTTCGATGATGTCGCCGATTTCGGTAATTGCATTGACCGTGTTGTCCGAGACCAGCTTGATCTCGCCGATCTTGCGCGAGATGTCGTCGGTGGCTTTGGCGGTCTGATTGGCCAGCGACTTCACCTCGGCGGCGACCACGGCGAAGCCCTTGCCGGCTTCGCCGGCCCGCGCCGCCTCGATGGTGGCGTTGAGGGCGAGAAGATTGGTCTGCTCGGCGATGGCGGTAATCAGGCTGACCACCTGGGTGATCTGGTCGGTGGCGGCGAGCAGCCGGCCGACGGTTTCGCGCGTCTCGTTGGCCGAGGAGCGGGCCTTGCCAGCCACGGCTTGCGAGGTGCCGACCTGACGGGCAATCTCGTTGGTCGAGGCTTCGAGCTCCTCACAGGTGGCGGCGACCGACCGGACGTTGCCCGACGCCTGTTCCGCGGCCGAGGCCGCGACACTGCTGCTGCGTTCGCTGCCTTCAGCGGTCGCCATAAGCTCCTGGGCGGAGGCTTCGAGCCGTTGGGCAGCCTCGACCACCAGGCCAATGGTTCCCGTCGCCTCGGCGCGGAAGCCTTCGATCAGCGCCTCGGCGCGGGCAGCGCGACGCTCGCGCTCATTGACGGCGGCGCGCTGGCTGTTTTCAAGACGGTCGCGGTCCTCCGCATTGGAGCGGAACACGGCGACGGCGGCGGCCATCTGGCCGATTTCATCCCGACGATCGAGGCCGGGGATATCGGTCTTGAGATCGCCGGCGGCCAGTGAGTGCATGGCCGCGGTCATGGTGGTGATCGGCTCGGCGACGACCCGCTTCAGCACCAGGCCGAGGGCCAGCAGCATCAGCGCGGTGGCGGCGAGGGTCGCGATGAGGGCGGTGAGCCCCAGCCTGTCGAGGCTGGCATAGGCCATGTCGCTGTCGACGGCGACCCCGACGTACCATTTGACCGGCAGGCCGTCGATAGCCACGAAACTGGCGACCTGGGAGCGACCGGCAAAGCTGGTCTCGATCATGCCGTCGGTCGTCGGCGCCGACAGACCGATGAAAGCCTCCGACAGCGGCTTGCCGACCAGACCGGCATCCGGATGCACGAGGATCTTACCCTCCGAAGAGACCAGGAAGGCTTGCCCGATGCCGCCGAAGTTGGACGCCTTGATGCGGGCAATCAATGCGTCGAGCGCGAAGTCGCCGCCGAACACCCCGATCAACTTGCCGCCGGCACTGACGGGCACGCAGGCTGAAATGACGATCTTGTTGGTCGCCAAGTCGAGATAAGGCTCGGTCAACTGAGTGGACATCGCCTTGGCGGTATCCATGTACCAGGGACGCTTGCGCGGGTCGTAATCCCTAGGCATGTCGGCCTTGGGCGAGATGGTGAACGCACCATTCTCCTCTCCGAGATAGACCGACATGAACTCCGCTCCCAGCGTCTTGCCCGCCAGAACGAGACCGAGCGCATCCTTGGAGGTGCCGATGGCGTCGGCGGCCTGATTGGCCATCAGCAAGCGTCCTTGGAACCAGTTGCCGGTACCGGAGGCGACGCTGCTGCCCGTGGTCGCCAGGGTCCGGGCGACGTTGGCCTCAAGGTCCTGCCGCTCCAACACATAGATCGTGGTGGAGAAAATGGCGAAGCTCGCCACCACGATCAGAGACGCAATGAAGATGATTCGATGCAGCAGCTTGCCGCGGGTGTTGAGGAGGGGCATTTCAATCCGACTCTTGACGTTGGGGCTGCCTGAAGAAATAGACCTTAACCGATTTATGAAATGTAACTTTCAATCTAGGCATATATTATCTTTTCAATAACAATATATGAGCCGCCCATATGGAAAATGGGTGCATTTCACTAAAGATCTTTTTGAGTTTTATTTGTTGGCGAAGTAGTCTCTCAGGTTGCTAGGCCAAGTTCACCTAGAGGAGCCGAGCGCAAGGCTGCCATACGAAAACACTTCTGGTTCGGCCGGCCTCCAGGGGTGTAGCTCTGATTGAGCGAAAGGCGCCTTGGCTTGTTTGTGGCCGGGGTAGAGTCAGCCGCAACCTCTTCTCTCACCGATCGGTAGTGTTGATGTTTCTTCCGCCGCCGGGCTCCGGCTTCCGCGCTAGCGCACTTCGCTGGGCCGTTCTGCTCCTGGTGTCGGTGGCGATCAGCATCGGCATCGAGCTTATCCACCTGCCGGCGGCGCTGCTGCTCGGCCCGATGCTCGCGGCGATCTTCCTCAGCGTTAATGGCAAGACCGTAGCGGTGCCTCGGCCGGCCTTCATGGTCGCACAGGGGGTAGTTGGCACTTTGATGGCGCGGGCGATGCCGCCCACCGTGCTCGGCGAGATCCTCAAGGCCTGGCCGGTGATTCTGGTAGGGGTGGCCTCGGTGGTACTGACGGCCAACGTGATCGGCTACGCGCTTGCCCGCTTCCGGGTGTTGCCCGGCACGACTGCCGTGTGGGGCGCCTCGCCGGGGGCAGCCACTGCCATGGTGATCATGGCCGAAGCCTATGGCGGCGACACGCGGCTTGTCGCCGTGATGCAGTACCTTCGCGTGCTGATCGTTGCCACCAGCGCGTCGTTGGCCGCGCGCTTTTATCTCGATGCGACGCTTGCCGGTGCCACGGCGGCAGCCTGGTTTCCCCCGGTGCACTGGGCGAACTTCACCGGCACGCTTGCGGTGATCGGTGTCGGTCTCGCTCTTTCCCGCATCTTCCGCCTGACGACGGGCGCCATGATCCTGCCGATGCTGTTTTCGATCGGCCTGCAAGGCGCCGGCATGCTCTCCGTCGAACTGCCGCCGGTCTTGCTAGCTGTTTCCTACGCCGTTTGCGGTTGGGCGATTGGCGGCCGCTTCACCCGGGAGATTCTCGCTTATGCGGCGCGGGCGCTACCGACCATCCTGTTGGCCATCGTTGTCCTCGTGGGCATCTGCGCCATCTACGCCACTGTTTTGGCATCGGTCACCGGTGTCGATTTTCTGACCGCCTATCTGGCGACCTCGCCGGGTGGTGCCGATTCGGTGGCGATCATCGCCGCGTCGAGCAATGTCGACATGTCCTTCGTCATGGCCATGCAGACCATGCGCTTTTTCATGGTGCTGCTCACCGGGCCGGCGACGGCGCGCTTCATCGCTGACCGCGTCAGGAGCTGAGACGCTCTTTCCGACCGAGGACCACCGCGCGCGCCGCCGCGAGACGGGCGATCGGCAAGCGGAAGGGCGAGCAGGAGACGTAGGCGAGGCCAGCCTCCTCGCAGAAGGCGATGGACGACGGATCGCCACCGTGCTCGCCGCACATGCCGAGACCGATGTCGGGTCGCGACTTCCGTCCGCGCTCGATGGCGATACGGATCAACTCGCCGACGCCGTCGCGGTCGATGCTGACGAAAGGATCGCGGGCGAGCACGCCCTTCTGCAGATAGGTCGGCAGGAAGGACGCCGCATCATCGCGGCTGATGCCGAAGGTGGTCTGGGTCAGGTCATTGGTGCCGAAGGAGAAGAAGGCGGCGGACTGGGCAATGTCCTCGGCCATCAGCGCGGCGCGCGGCAGCTCGATCATGGTCCCGACCTGGTAGTTCACCGGCTGGCCGGTTGCCTCCGATACCTCGACGGCGACACGGGCAATGATCGCTTTGACGTAGTCGAGTTCCTTGCGGGCGGCGACGAGTGGCACCATGATCTCCGGCACCACCGCCTGGCCAAGTTTTGCTCCCGCGGCGATGGCCGCCTCGAAGATGGCGCGAGCCTGCACTTCGGCAATCTCCGGGAAGGAGACGGCGAGGCGACAGCCGCGATGGCCGAGCATCGGGTTGTATTCTTCGAGATTGGCGATGCGGCGGCGCAGTACGTCCGGCGCCACATTGGCTGTCCGAGCCAACTCGGCAACCTCGCGTTCGGTGCGCGGCAGGAACTCGTGCAGCGGCGGATCGAGGAGGCGGATGCACACCGGCCGACCTTCCATGATCTCGAACAGTTCGGCGAAATCCTGTCGCTGCATCGGCAGGATTTTTTCAAGCGCGGCGCGGCGGCTTTCGGGTGTCTCAGCGAGAATCATCTCGCGCACGGCCGAAATGCGCGAGTGTTCGAAGAACATGTGCTCGGTGCGACAGAGGCCGATGCCTTGGGCGCCGAACTGACGGGCGATGCGCGCCTCGGTCGGCGTCTCGGCGTTGGCACGCACCTCAAGGCGACGAATGGCGTCGGCCCAGACCATGATTTCGGCGAAGGGGCCGGATAGTTCCGGCTCTTTCATCGGCACATAGCCGGCCATGATCTGACCGGATGAGCCGTCGATGGTGATGACATCGCCGGCCCGGAGCTCACGCTTGCCAATGGTGATCGTGCCGGCCACCGGATTGGCCTTGAGGGCACTGACGCCGACCACGCAGGGTTTGCCGAGGCCACGGGCGATGACGGCGGCGTGCGAGGTCATGCCGCCGCGGGCGGTGACGACACCGACTGCCGAATGCATGCCATGCACGTCGTCGGGGCTGGTTTCGGCGCGAACCAGGATGACCTTGATGCCGCGTTGGCGGGCCTTCTCGGCCTGTTCCGAATTGAAAGCGATTTCGCCGACCGCGGCGCCGGGAGAGGCCGGTAGGCCGGTTGCCAGAATCTCGCGCTGCGCATCCGTCTCGATGGTCGGATGCAGAAGCTGCTCCAGCGACGACGGATCGATGCGCTCGATCGCCTCCTCGCGGGTGATCAGCCCCTCATTGGCCATGTCGACAGCGATCTTGAGGGCCGCCTCGACGGTACGGCGGCCGGAACGCGTCTGCAGCATCCACAGCTTGCCGCGCTCGATGGTGAATTCGAGGTCTTGGATGTCCTTGAAATGCCGCTCGAGCATCTGGCAATAGCCGATGAACTCGCGGTAGGTCTCGGGCATCAAGGCCTCGAGCGAGGGCCGGTCGGAACGGCTGGATAGTCGAGCGGCCTCGGTGATGTCCTGCGGCGTTCTGAGGCCGGCCACCACCTCTTCACCCTGGGCGTTGAGCAGGAATTCACCGTAGAGCTGGCGTTCGCCGGTAGAGGGGTTGCGCGTGAAGGCGACGCCGGTCGCCGAGCGCTCGTCCATGTTGCCGAACACCATGGCCTGGACGTTGACGGCGGTGCCGGAGTTCGAGGAAATGCCGTGCAGCTTGCGGAAGGTGCCGGCCCGACTGTTGCTCCACGAGCCGAATACGGCACCAATGGCGCCCCAAAGCTGCTCGAGGGGATCGAGCGGGAAGGGGGTGCCGGACTCCTCGGCGACCAGCTCCTTGAAGCTGGCGATGACCTTGCGCCACTCTTCGGCCGTCAGTTCGGTATCGTTGAAGTAGCCCTCACGCTCCTTGAGATCGTCGAGAATCTCTTCGAAGGCTTGGCCATCGACGCCCATGACGACGTCGCCGAACATTTGGATGAAGCGCCGATAGCTGTCGAGCGCAAAGCGGGCGTCGCCCGATTCGGTGGCCAGCGCTTCGACGGTGGTATCGTTGAGCCCGAGGTTGAGCACCGTGTCCATCATGCCGGGCATGGCAGCAAGGGCGCCCGAGCGAACGGACACCAGGAGCGGTCGTTGGGGATGACCGAATGAACGGCCCGTGCGTCGGCTGAGAAGTTCGATCGCGGCGTTGACCTGCCGCTCGAGATCGGCCGGATAGCGGTGATCGTTGGCGTAATAGTGCCGACAGACTTCGGTCGTGATGGTGAAGCCCGGCGGGACCGGCAGACCGAGGCTGGCCATTTCGGCGAGATTGGCGCCCTTGGTCCCGAGGAGATGCCGGAGCCGGATGCCACCATCCGCCACACCCTCGCCGAAACTGTAAACCCAAGTCGGCATGGTGCCGCTTTCCAGTTGCGTGTCGCGAATATCCATGAATTGCCTATAACACGGAACGCGGGTAGGCGCGTCCGTTGAGACGCTCACTCGGCTCGCCAGCCGGAATTACGGCGCCGCCTCGACTTCGAGGGCGAAAGGCGTCCCCTCGAAGGCGTCTTCACCACGGCCGATGGCATCGATCGCCGCTACCATGCGTCCGTCGCGGCCAAGCAAGCGATCGGCGATTTCGACAATGCGGCGGTTGGGCGTCGCCGACGGTGCTCTTTGGCGCAACAGCCCGGCAAGGTCGACCTCGTCGCGCCAGGGATTGAGCGCCGACACCAGCGTGTAGGCGGCGGCGGTGGAACGCGAAATGCCGGCAAAGCAGTGGACAACCAGCGGCGTGGTCCGGTCCCAATCGTTCACCCACTCCAGCATTTGCGCCACGTGCGTCTCGCCCGGGGGCGTCATGCCGTCGACTGTTTCGACGATGTCGTGCATGGCAAGGAAAAGATGGTTCTGGTGGCCGATGGTCGCCGGCAGGCGCATCGGGGTGCCGGCATTGATCAGCGTGATGACATGACGGGCGCCGGTGAGTGCCACCGTCTCTTCGAGTTTGGTGAGCGAGCAGACATGGATGGTCGTGGCGGTCATCGCTGGCTTTCAAGCTGTTGGAATCGGGTGAGGAAGGCTTCCTCGGCTGAGACGGTCGGTAGGGGATCGAGGCCGAGCACGGGGCCGGCCGAGGTCTGGCGGCCAATGCCTTTGGGTACGCCGAAGATCCGCTTCGCCTCCTCGGCGGTGAAGCCGGCCAGCTCCACGGCCTCGAAATAGGCCGAGATGAGGTCTGCTTTCTTGGCGAGCTTCTTGAGGCGTTCGGTGTCGTATTTCTGGAGCGCGAAGCGCCGGTGGATGGCATCGGCAAGGCGCCTCTCCACTGTTTTGTAATCGCCGCCCATCACGGATTTGAAGGGCGAGATCATATCGCCAATTACATATTCGGGGGCGTCATGCAGCAGCACGACGAGGCGCTGGCAAGCGGTAAGCTCAGGTTCGAGAAGGCCGGCGATGTCCTCGACGACGAGACAATGCTGAGCCACCGAAAAGGCATGGTCGCCGATGGTCTGGCCGTTCCAGCGGGCGACCCGGGCAAGACCATGGGCAATATCAGTGATCTCGACGTCGAGCGGCGAGGGGTCGAGGAGGTCGAGCCGCCGTCCCGACAGCATGCGCTGCCAGGCACGGGGCGGGGAGCCGGCTTTGTCGGCCA
>JAGSYV010000008.1 GCA_018262505.1 Pseudomonadota bacterium | reverse complement strand
GCGCCATCCTCGCCGAAGCGCGCCATGGTGCCACTTTCGATTCGGGTACTGCGGCCGGTGCCGCGCTGGTCGACCAGCACAACGCGGTGGGTCTTGATGGCTTCCGTCAGCCAGACCGGACCACCATTAGCCGGGCGTGGCGACTTGCCGCCGGGGCCGCCTTGCAGAAAGGCGAGCAACGGCAGGTTCTCGCTGCGCCGGACGGGATCGCAGACCTCGCGCGCGAAGACATCGATGGTTTCGCCATCGGGACGCGACCAGTCGAGCGGTACCGAAACCGCATGGTCACGGATGGACAAGCCGGGAATGGTGGTGTCCGACAACAGCATGGCAGCGTCCTTCAGTGCCTGATGCGGGGATCGAGCACCGCGTAGAGAAGATCAACGACGATATTGGTGATGACAATGAAAAGGCCGCCGAGCATCACGACGCCGATGATAATCGGCCGATCCTGATTCTGCACCGCCTGCACCGCCAATGCCCCGACACCCTGCAGGCCGTAGATCTGCTCGATCACGATCGCTCCGCCGAGGAGAAATGCAATATCGGCTCCGAGCTGAGTGACCAGCGGCGTCAGGGTGCTGCGCAGGCCGTGGCGAAGCAGAACCGCGCGCTCCGACAGGCCCTTGGCCCGTGCCGTGCGGATATAGTCCTCGCCCATCACCTGCAGAAGATTGCCGCGCGTCAGGCGCGCATAGATGGCGGCGGTAACGAGCGCCAGCGTCGTCCAGGGCAAGACGAGATGCCATGCCCAGATCAGCGGGTCTTTCAGGAATGGTGCATAGCCGCCGGGCGGGAACAGGGTGAAGCCGGCCTGCCGGGGCAGAAAATAGAAAACGTAGAGCGATAGCATGCCGAGCACGAAGGTCGGGAAGCTTAGCCCGACGAGAATGATCGTCTGCCCCAGGCGGTCGCGCCATCCGCCCGGATCCCGCGCCGACATGATGCCGATGGGAATGCCGATGAGCAGCCAGAAGATCACGCCGCCGATCACCAGCGACACGGTGGCGGGAATGCGGGTGACGATCAGCTTGGCCACCGGCTGCTGGCTGCGATAGGAGAAGCCAAGGTCGCCTTGCAGCGCCTTGCCGACGAACTGGAGATATTGCTCGTAGATGGGCCGGTCGAGACCCAGATTGGAACGAATCTGCACCAACTGGAGTTCCGTCGCCTTGTCGCCCGCGATGACCCGCGCCGGATCGCCGGGGGCGATGTAGAACAACAGGAACACGAACAGGCTGAGGGCAAACAGCACGGAGGCGGAAAACAGAAGCCGCTTTGCAAGGAAATTGCTCATCCCCGTCCCGCCTGTCTGCTCTTCTTCTTGAACCGACTGATGCGGGCCGGCGCGGAGCGCGGATCGAGCGCATCGCGCAGGCCATCACCGAGAATGTTGAAGGCAAGGGTGGTCAGCAGCAGTGCAGTGCCGGGAAAGATCACCAGCCACCAGGCGACGAGATAGATGGAATTGCCGGCCGCATCCGCGAGCATTCCGCCCCAACTCGGCGTTGGCGGCACGATGCCGAGGCCGAGAAAGGAGAGAGTCGCCTCGAACACCACCGAACTCGGGATCATCATCGTCGTGTAGATCAGAATCGGCACGCTGAGATTGGGCAGGATATCGCGGATCATGATGGAGAGTGGGCCGGCCCCCAGCGATCGGCTCGCCTCGATGAATTCCCGGCGCCGCAATGAGCTGACCTCGGCGCGGATGACGCGTCCTACGGTCGTCCAGCTGAAGAAGACGATGACGCTGACGCTGAGTTCGAGGCTCGGCCCGAAGACCGAGACCAGCGCTAGGGCGCAGAGCAGAAAGGGCACGCTCATCACCAGATCCATGACGCGGCTGAGCACCATGTCGATGGCGCCGCCGACATAGCCGGCGACCACGCCAACGACCAGACCGATCAGGGAGGCCGCCAGGGAGGCGAACACGCCGACCAGCAGCGAGACGCGCGCGCCATAGGCGAGCCGCACGAGCACGTCGCGGCCGAGATGGTCGGTGCCGAGCGGGAATTCCACATTCGGCGCGACGGGAAGCCCCATGTCGCTGAGGCCGGTGTCGCGATACTGCTCGATCGGTGAATGCCCCATGGCTGTCTCGATGAGCGGCGCGCAGGCCGCGAAGATCACCAGAAAGCCAATGAAGACCAGCGCCACGAGGCTGGCGCGATCGCGCCTGAAACGGCGTATAGTCAGCGCGAAAGGGCTGCGCTGGACGACGGTGCCCGCCGCCGGTTCCTCCGTCATGGTCGCGCTCACGCGATGCCCTCCGCATGGGCCGTCACCAGCCGTCGTTTTCCGGTCGTGCCGCCGCGCGGCTCATGAAATGACGCTGCAATCAGCTCCCGCGTGTAGGGATCCTGCGGATTGGTATAGATCGACTCGGCATCGGCGAGTTCGACAATACGGCCATTCTTCATTACCGCGATGTGGTCGCAGACATGGCGCACGACGGCGAGATCGTGCGAGATGAACAAATAGGTGAGGTTGAGATCGGTTTGAAGCTGGCGCATGAGATTGAGCACCTGGGCCTGGATGGACACATCGAGCGCCGACACCGGCTCGTCGAAGATGATGAGTTCGGGATGGAGCGCCAGCGCGCGCGCGATGCCGATGCGCTGGCGCTGGCCGCCGGAAAACTCCGCCGGAAAGCGGTTATAGTGCTCGGGATTGAGACCGACTGTCTCCATCAGCCCCTGCACCGCCCGTTTGCGGTCGCTCCCCGAACCGATGCCATGAATGCGCAGCGGCTCGCCGATGATGGAACTCACCCGCCGACGCGGATTGAGCGAGCCGAACGGATCCTGAAAGACCAATTGCACCCGCTTGCGCATCTCTCGCCACTGGCGGTGCGTGAGAGTCGAGAGGTCATGCCCCTCGAACGTGACACTGCCGCTGGTTGCCGGAATGAGCCCGGCCAGCACGCGGGCGAAGGTCGATTTGCCGCAGCCGGATTCGCCGACAAGCCCAAGGGTCTCGCCTTTGTAAAGTTCGAGATCGATGCCCTTCAGCACGTCCAGGCTGTGTGAAGCCTTGAAGAATCCGCCGAAATGATAGGTCAGTCGAACGTCAAGCGCCTCGATGACGCGCGCCGGGCGTATGTGCGTCTTCTCGGTGTCGGCTGGCACTGTAATGGTCGGTTGTGCCGGCATTTCCCGCTGTGGCGCCGCTTCGAGCCAGCACAGGCTCTGGGTTCCGTCATCGAAGAGTCGGAGCGGTGGCGAACGGGTGCATGGCTCCCGTGCGTCGGCGCAGCGCGCGCGGAAGGCACAGCCTGCCGGCAGATCGATGAGGCTGGGTGGCCGGCCGGGGATCGGCACCAACGCGCTGCCGGGCGTGTAGTGGGCGGGCGAGGACTTGAGCAATCCGGCCGTATAGGGATGGGCCGGTTCGGCGAACAGCGCCTCGCTTCGGCCGATCTCCATGCGCTGGCCAGCGTACATGACCATCACATGATCGGCCACGCTTGCCAGGAGCGCGAGATCATGGGTGATCATGACGACCGTGGTGCCGCGTTCGCGACGCATTTCGTTGATCAGGGAAATGATCTGCTGCTGCACGGTCACGTCGAGGGCTGTGGTTGGCTCATCGGCGATGAGGAGCGGCGGGCCGAGCACCACCGCCATGGCGATCATGACGCGCTGGCGCATGCCGCCGGAAAACTGATGCGGATAGCTGTCGAAGCGGGACGCCGCATTGGAGATGCCGACCCGTTCAAGCATCTCGATCGCCCGCCGCTTGGCCACGAGCCGCGAGACGCGCTCGTGGGTATGGATCATCTCGGTGATTTGCGAACCGATCGTATAATAGGGATTCAGGCTCGACAGCGGATCCTGGAAGATCATGCCGATCTTGGCGCCACGGATCTCGCGGATCTGCGATGGGGTTCGGGTGAGGAGATCAACGCCCTGGAAGCGGATCTCACCGGTCATCTCGGCATTGGGCAGGAGCCCCATGATCGCCTGCGTCAGCACGCTCTTGCCCGAGCCAGACTCTCCGGCGATGCCGAAGAATTCCCCCTGCTCGACCTCGAACGAGACATCGCGGGCAGCCTGCACGATGCCGTCCTCGGTCGGCAGGTTGATAGTCAGGTTTCGGACCTCAAGGACTGGCATGTGCTACTCGCTGTGAGGACGATCTTGAATGCCCATATCCGGCCGGCTGCTCCGCCAAGCAGACTTACGTTGGCAAGCCAACGCTTCGTCTGTTTAGCTCTTGGTCTTGTCGCCGGATTTGATCGGAAAGCGGTGGGGACAGTTTTCCGAAATCTGCCTAACGGCTGAGCCAGACATTGGTCCAGTCACCCTGACCGCCGAGCGCATAGGGCAGGAAGTTCTGCACGGCAGCGCTGCGATACAGCACCACTTTTTCTGCGACATAGGGAATGATCGGCGCGTCTTTCATGACCAGTTCGTCCACCTGGCCCCAGAGTTTGGCGACCTGATCCGGCGTGGTTGCGTTGATGGCCTGCGCCGCCAGCACGTTGGCTTCAGGATTATTGTAGTCGGTATAGTTGTAGGTCTGGTGTGTGCCAGTATAGGAGAACTGTGGCTGGAAGACCGAGCGCGCGGCACCACCGACCCAATCCGGCGCCCAGCCGACAGGAGCAATGTCCCAATTGCCCTCCTTGGTGTTGAGCGGATTGGTCATGAATTTCGAATAGTAGTCCGCCGGCGCTACCGGAATGAGATCCAGTGTAATGCCGGCCTTCTTCATACTGGCCTGAATCGTCTGGGCAACGGCCGGCTGATAGCCAACATTGCGGTAGGGCATCTTGAGCGTGATGCCGTTCGGGAAGCCGGCCTCGGCCAAGAGCGCCTTGGCCTTGTCCACATCACCGGCGCCGTTCTTGCTCGCATAGAGATCGAACTCGTGATAGCCGAGCACGCCCGGACCGAAGATGCCGTTCTGCTGCTTGGCCAGCGTCTTGCCCCCTATCTGCTGGACCAGCGCGGCCTTGTCGATGGCATAGTTTAGCGCCTGGCGAAGCTTCGGGTTCTTGAGCGCGCCGTTATTGTTGCCCGAGACCGTGTTGATGAAGATGAACGAGGTGCGACCGGTGGAAATCGGCAGCAGCTTGGTGTCGCCGGCAACCATCAGCATATTGAGGATGGCGGGCGGAATGACCACGTCATAGACCATGTCCGCGTCGCCGGCCTGCAATTGCTGGATCGCCGCGTCGGCCGGGATGCCGAATGTGATATCGATCTGGTCCACATAGGCCTTGCGCAGTGGGTCGGATTCAGGCTTCCAGGACGGATTGCGCACCAGCTGCAGGCTGCTGTCGGGCGTATAGGCGCCGACCGAGTAAGGTCCGCTGGAGATGAAGTGAGACCGATAGTCAGGCCCGTCTGGCATATAGTCTAGCACTTCGATGGGCGCAGGCGCCGCCGCCGTGAGCGAGAGCATATAGATGAAGTCGCCGGCAGGCTCGGTCAGGGTGATGACGATGGTCTTGTCGTCAGGCGTTTCGATGCCGGAAATCTCAGTGCCCTGAACATAGGCCTTCATGTCCGCGACAACCGGCTTGACCTTGGCGAAGCCATCGCAGAACGACTTCATGCCCTTGATCAGATCGACATAATAGGTCAATCCGGCTGAACCGAGCGCGGGATTGCACATCCGCTTCATGCCGCGCGCGAAATCCTTCGAGGTGATCGGCCTGGCGCCCGACGGCGTATTCCAGGTTACACCATCGCGCAGCGTGAAGGTGTAGGTCAGACCGCCATTGGTCGGCTGCGGAACCGCGACGGCGAGGTCACCCTTGGGTTCGATCTGCTTTGTCTCATCCACCGAGGCGTCATAGCTGATCAACTGCCGGCTAACGGCGCGCAGGAAATTGTTGGTTGTGACCAGAGCCGCCGAGGTCGGATCGAAGTGATCGAGATCGGCGGTGCCGACAAGCTTCAGAACCCCGCCGTGCTGAGGCTCGGCCGCCAGCGCAAGGGTTGAACACGATGCAGTCAAGACCGCCATAGCGAGGTGCCGCCCGATGTTCTTCAAACGAACGCCCATGATTCCGCTCCCCTTTTGCTTTGAAGACCCGTGACCGGCGGATGACCCCTCAGCCGTCTACCAAACTTTACTGATGGGATAATCCCTGTCAATAGGGTTGTCGACAATTTGCACACAAGATATATTCTGAATGAAACTGAAGCAGGCCGATCCGGGAAGGAATGCGACATGGCGTTATCGAACCTGCCGGTGGGGATCACCGATGGTGAGTATCTGGAACGTCTGACACGCCTGCGGGCGGTTCTGGGTGATCGGAAGATCGACGCCTTTTTGCTCGGCGCGACGGAGAGCCTGCGCTACATGACCGGGCTCGGGTGGCACATGAGCGAACGCTTCCTGGGCGCCATCGTGACGGCCACGGACCTCGTCTACATCGTTCCCGGCTTTGAGCGCAGCCGCGTGGAGAGCCTGCCGCATCTGCCTGGCGAGATCCGGGTCTGGCAGGAAGAAGACAGCAGTTCCGCCCTCATTGCATCGTTTCTCCCCGCTGGCGGGCTGCTGGCCATCGACGATGCGGTGCCGTTGTTCGTATTCAACTCCCTGCGGCACGAGATTCCGGCCGGGCAACTGGTTGACGGCGGCCCGATCCTGCGCGACCAGCGACGACGGAAATCGGCGGCGGAAATCGCCCTCATACAACATGCCATGGCCCTGACGTGGGAAGTGCAGCGCCGCGCCCACGCCCATATCAGGCCGGGGCTCGCCGCGTCCGATCTCGCGCGGTTCATCGACGCGCAACATCGCGCGCTCGGGGCGCCTGACGGATCCAGCTTCTGCATCGTCTCTTTCGGCACGGCGACCGCCCTGCCACATGGGGCGGATGGCGAGCAGATCTATGCTACGGGCGATGTCGTTCTGGTGGATACCGGCTGCCGCGTCCATGGCTATCATTCCGATCTGACGCGAACCTATGTGATGGAAGAGCCGACGGCGGAGTTCGCGCGGATCTGGGCGATCGAGCGAGAAGCCCAGCAGGCGGTGTTCGAGGCAGCGACAATCGGCGTGCCGTGCGGGCGTCTGGACGATGCAGCGCGCGCCGTTCTCGTCCGACACGGATTGGGACCCGATTACGATCTGCCGGGATTGCCGCACCGTGCCGGGCATGGACTCGGCCTCGAAATCCACGAAGAGCCCTATATCGTCCGTGGCAATGATCTATCTCTGGCGCCGGGTATGTGCTTTTCCAACGAGCCCATGATCGTTGTTCCCGAGCGGTTTGGCATCCGGCTGGAGGATCATATTTACATGGCCGCGGATGGACCGCACTGGTTTACGACGCCGGCCACCGGGCCGACTACCCCCTTCGGCTGAAACGCCAGAGGGCAGTGGGGCGTTTCCGGAGCGCCGGCCTGTGGGAGGCCGCGCGAAGCCCTCACGCCGTCAGCGACCGTTCGGTTTGCGGGTCGAACAGGTGCATCTGGGTCATGTTGATCGACAGAGGCATCGTCATCCCCGCCTTTGGCGCCCCTTCGGAGTTCAGGCTGGCACACAGACTCGAGGATCCGGTGTTGAAATAGATCATCGTCGTGGCGCCCAGCGGTTCCACCAGATCGATGGCTGCATCAAGCGGTGCCCAGCCGGGACGATCCTGCCGCGGTCCGATCGATTCCGGCCGGATGCCGAATGTCACCGCCGTGCCGGCATGGCGACCGAGTGTCGCCGCCCGTGCGGCCGGAACGGCCAGACGGGTGCCGTCGTCCAGCAGGATGTGGAGCGCATCACCCTCGGCGACGAGGCGCGCCGGCAGAAAGTTCATCGACGGCGAACCGATGAAGCCGGCGACGAACTTGCTCGCCGGGGCGAGGTAGAGTTGCTGTGGCTCACCCATTTGCTCAACAATGCCCCGGTTCATCACCACCACCCGGTCGGCCATGGTCATGGCCTCGACCTGGTCGTGGGTAACATAGACCGTAGTGGTTGGCAGCAGCTTGTGGAGGCGCTTGATTTCGGTCCGCATTTTGACGCGCAGCTTGGCATCGAGATTGGATAGTGGTTCGTCGAACAGGAACACCTTGGGATTGCGGACGATGGCGCGACCCATGGCGACGCGTTGGCGCTGACCGCCCGAAAGCTGCGCCGGGCGTCGCTCGAGCAATTCGGTGATGTGCAGGGTTTCCGCCGCCGCCGCGATCCGCGCCGCGATCTCCGGTTTCGGCAGCCGTTGCTGTTCCAGACAGAAGGCGATGTTCTCGGCGACCGTCATGTGGGGGTAGAGCGCGTAGTTCTGGAACACCATGGCAATGTCGCGCTGGCCGGGTCCGAGCCGATTGACGACCCGGTCGCCGATGAGAATCTCGCCGCCCGAAATATGTTCAAGGCCGGCAATCATCCGCAGCGTCGTCGACTTGCCGCAGCCGGACGGGCCGACGAAAACAACGAACTCCTTGTCGTCGATATCAAGGCTGACACCGCGCACAGCTTCGTGGATGCCGTAGGACTTGACCACGTTTTTGAGTTGCAATCGTGCCATCGCCGCATCCTCCTCAGCAGGTTTCGGAAAAGTGTCCCACGGTTTTCCGATCAAAACCGGCGACAAGACTAATGGCTAAACAGACGAAGCGTTGGCCTGCCAACGTAAGTCCGCTTAGTGTTCGGTCAACCAGACCAGCATCGCGCCCGCGGCGCGATTGGCCCAGAGATGGTAGGGAATGGCCTTGATGGGCCGCGACTTCAGGACGGGCGGGGCGCCGCGGTAGAGGACGCCGCCCCAGTCGTCGGCATCGACCTCGAGGGCCTCGCCTTCCAGGATCACCGCGCCGCCGAGCAGGTCGGCGTCGAAACGGGCGGTGAATTGCGTGTCGCGGGCGATCCTGAGTCGTTGCGGCTCGGTGCCGATATCAACCTCTTCCACGCAATAGACGATGGGACCGCGCTGGAGCGCTACCCGAGCGGCATCCTCGTTCACGGCAGGGTGGGCGTAGAGCCGCTCGACCGGCATGTCGAACGTCAGGCGGATCTCATCACCATCCGCCCAGTCGCGGGTGAGCGCCACGTAGCCCTTGTCGAGCGAAGCGGCGATGTCGACCGCCTGACCATTGACCGAAAGACGCGCTTGCCGGCACCAGCCGGGCACGCGCAGCTTGAGTGTCAGACGGAACGGACCATCAAGGCCGATAGCAAGGCGTATGTCGCCGTCCCAGGGATAGCCGGTATCCTGACGCAACCGGACGGTCTGGCCGGCGACCTTCATCTCGGCACTGTTGCCGCCATAGAGGTGGACGGCGATCTCGCTGCCCTTGACGCCATAGAAATACTGCCCGAGCGAGGTGAGCAAGCGCGCGATATTGGTCGGGCAGCAGGGGCAGTAGTGCCATTTCCAGCGCCGATTCTGGCCGTGGCTCTCCAGCACGTTTTCATAGAAATAGTGTTCGCCGTCGCGTGCAATGCCGGATAGGGCGCCGTTGAACAGGACCTTTTCCAGCATGTCCGTGAACTTGCTGTCGAGGTCAATCCGGGCCATGCGATGACTCCAGAAGCCAAGGGCGACTGCCGCGCAAGTCTCGGCATAGGCGGTTTCATTTGGCAAGTCGTAGGCGCGGGTGAACCCTTCGTTGGAGGCCGAGGGGCCGAGGCCGCCGGTGACATAGAGCTGTCGCGCGCTGAGATTGTCGAACAGACGGTCGCAAGCCGCCTTGAGGCTCGGATCGTCCGCCTCACGAGCGAGATCGGCCATGGCGCAAAACAGATACATGGCCCGCACGGCATGGCCGACGACCTCCGTCTGGTCACGGACCGGCATATGCGCCTGACTGTAGGCATATGTCTTGAAGACATAGTCGTCCGGATCCTCGCCACGCCGACGCGCCTCGTCATCAAAATAGGACGGCATCCGACCGCGCTCATCGACGAAATAGGAGGCGAGCTTGAGGTGACGCGGATCTCCCGTGATGCGATAGAGCTTGACCAGTGCAAGCTCGATCTCCTCGTGTGCGTCATAGCCGCGCAACTTGCCGGGCTCGGTCCCGAATATCGCGATGATATGATCCACCAGGCGCAGCATAACATCGAGAAACCGGCGCTTGCCGGTTGCCTCGAAATAGGCGATGGCGCCTTCCAGCAGGTGGCCCATCGAGTACATCTCATGCAGATCGCGCAGGTTGCTCCAGCGCTTGTCCGGCTCGCGGCGGACAAACCAGCTGTGGATATAGCCATCCGCCATCTGACCGGCCGCAAGCTTGTCGACGATCGCATCGATCTGGGCCTCGATCCCGGCGTCGGGATGCGCTTTCAGGGTGTAGCTCGCCGCCTCGATCCATTTGCCGAAGTCGGAATCGAAGAAATGCTGCATCGACAGGCCGCTCGGCTGGATCGGGCGCACCAGCGCCGCGGGCGGCCGGTCGAAATTCAGCACTTCGATGAAGCCCTCCTCCTCGAGGCGCCTGTGCTGCGTCGGAATGGTCACGGTGCGGACGGTCTGCGACCAGCTCTTCCAGAAGCCGTCATCAAACGACACCCGGCTGTGGTCGGCCGGGGTGTAGCATTCAAACCGGCGCGGCTCGTCGGTTGGCGCGGCCCGGGTGGACGAGGACATGGATTTCTCCGTTGGTCTGGGAGGAGGGCGCTATTTCACCGCGCCGGCGGTGAGGCCGCGCACGTAATAGCGTTGCAGAAGCAGGAAAAGCAGGATGCAGGGCACCATGGTCAGGGTGATGCCGGCCTGAAGCGCGCCCCAGTCAATGATGCCATAAATGCCCGAGGAGACGTTCACCAGCATGATCGGCAACGTGAACTTGGTCTGATCGGAGAGGAAGATCAGGGCGGCCAGAAACTCGTTCCAGGCATTGAGGAAGGCGAACATGGCGACCGTCGCCGCTCCCGGCAGCGCAAGCGGCAGCATGATGCGCCGCACCAGCGTCCATTGCGATGCGCCGTCGATGCGCGCCGCCTCGATCAGGGCGCCGGGAACCGCGTCGAAGGCATTGCGCATCATGAAGATGGAGAAGGGCAACTGGAAGGTTGTGTAGACCAGGACCAGTCCGAAAAGACTGTTCTGCAGTCCGAGGATCTTCAGCACCAGGAACAGCGGCGTCAGGATCGACTGGAACGGGATCATCATCGTCGCCATTACGACCATGAAGATCAGAGACTGGCCGGGAAACCGGAATTTGGAAAAGCCATAGCCGGCCGGAACGGAGATCAGTATCGTCAGCAGGACTGTTCCGAGTGCGATAGCTACGGAATTGGCAGCATAAACGTACCAGCCCGCACCAACATTCTCCAGTCGGCGGTAATTCTCCAGCGAAAACGCCTTTGAGAACAAAGCCACTGGGTTTGCGAGCGCCTCCGCTGCCGGCTTGAAGGAGTTGGCGAACGACCAGACGATTGGCATCAGGAAGATGATCGCCAACAGCAGCGCCACCAGAAAATAGGCGGAATAGCCGAGCCGGTCGGTGACCGACGGTCCCGATGTGGCGGCCGGGGCGAGAGCAGGGGCGGGGCGGGTCATCGGCCTTCCTCCGGGCGGTCGCGCAGGAAGCTCAACTGCATAGAGCTGATCGCCACCAGAACGACCAGCAAGGCAAAGGACAGGGTCGAGCCATAGCCGAGCCGGTAGGAGGAAAAGGATGCCAAATAGATCGAGAACACCGCCGAGATGGTGCTGTTTTCAGGCCCGCCCTGGGTGATGATGAAAAACTGGTCGAAGGCCAGCATGGAGGAGGTGACGTTGAGGACAAGAGCCAGCAGCAGCGCGTTCCGCATCAAGGGCAGGGTAATACGGCGAAACCGGCCGAATATCCCGGCGCCATCGATCTTCGCAGCCTCGACCACATCTTGCGGGATGCTCTGAAGCCCGGTGAGCAGGATGACCATGGTGAACCCCGCCGTCTTCCATACCACCGCGAGGATGATGACGGCCAGCGCCGGCCAGAAGCTCTCCAGCGGCCGAGGCGCCACATCGACCAGTCCGAGACCGAGCAGCACCCTGGAAAACACGCCGCTGTCGGGATTGAGCAGCCACATCCACAGGGTCGACGCCGCGCCGAAACCGATCACCACCGGCATGAAGTAGACGGTCCGGAAGATTCCGGCGCTGCGCAGCGGCCTGTCGACCAATAGCGCCAGGGGAAATGCGACCGTCAGGATCGCGGCTGTCACCAACGCCGTGTAGAGGAGCGTGAAGCCAAGCGACTGCCAGAGTTGCCCATCGCCGAACAGTTCCACGTAGTTGTCGAGGCAGATGAAGGTCTGCCGGCCGAGAAGCGGCCAGTCATACAGGCTCATCCACAAGGTCATGGCGAGCGGGATGACGAAGAGGCCTGTGACGAACACCATGCTGGGAGCGATGAAGGCAAGCCCCAGCCAGCCATGCGGCTCGCGGCCGGTCTCCGCCGGACCGGCGCCGGACTGTGCTGTTTCGCAGTGTTCCGCCACGCTCGTCATCCTTCTGTCGGCGGTGGGAGCGTCGGGCGGGGTCAACGCGATTGCGCGCCCCGCCCGGCATTGACTATTTGGGATTGGTGCGGTCGAGGATCCTGGTAAACTCGGCCTGCGCCTTCTTGATCGCGCCATCGACGTCAGTGCCGAAGATGGCGCCCTGGATGAGGTTCAGGAACGGGCCGGTGCGGCTCACGAACAGTTCGTCGGAGGAGAAGGTGTAGGGCGTGCGCGCCTTCGCCAGTACGTCATAGGCAACGAGATTGCGGCTATCGAACTGGGCATAGGCTTCGCCCGCCACATCCGTGCGCGGCGGCATGCCGGATTCCTTGGTGATGAACACCTGCTGCGCCGGCTGCATGTAGAAATTCACGAAGTCGAGGAGCACCTTCTTCTTTGCCGGGCTGATGCCCTTGATCAGAGAAAGCGAGTCGCCACCGGCAAAGCTCGACTGACCGCCATTCGGTCCGGGGATGGGCGCCACCTGGAACTTGACGGCGGGATATTTGCTGGTCAGCAGGTTGACGATATAGGACCCCGTCATCAGCACGCCAACCTTGCCGGACGCGAAGGCCTCGACGGCATTGTTGCCATTGCCCGAGCGCGCGGTCGGATGCACGGCGCCCGCCGCCCACATGTCGCGGTAGGCGGCGATCGTCGCGCGCATGGTCGGCGTGTCGACAGTGGCCTCGCGGCCGTCCGCGGACAGAATATCGGCGCCGCCCGCCCAGACATGCGGCAGGAAGTCGTAGACCAGCCAACTGCCGGAGTTGGCGACAAAATAGAACCCATAGATGTCGGGGCCGAGCGCGTGGATCTTCTTGGCATCCGCTGCGATCTCCTCCAGCGAGGCTGGCGCCTTCTTCGGATCGAGCCCGGCCTTTTCGAACAGATCGGTGTTGTAGGCGATGATGGAGGCATCCGGCAGGGCGGGAACGCCGTAGATCTTGCCGCCATAGGTGGCGAGACGGATATGCGACGGGCTCATCGCCTGCGCGTAGGGCACGCTTTTGACGAAATCGGTGATGTCCTCAAGGCTGTTGCTGGCGGCGAATGTCGGCAGATAGATCAGGTCGAGAACCGCGCCGTCAGGCGGAGCGCCGCCGGCGATGGAGGCGCCGAGCTTGGGAACCATCTGCTCCGCCGTGATCTGCGTGACGGTGACCTTGTCGGAGTGGGTGGTGTTGTACTGCTCGGCAAGCGCCTGAAGAACGGCCCCGGACGAGGTGCGAACCCATAGGCTCGCCTCTTCGGCATCGGCAATCCCGGTGGAAGTTGCGAGCATGGATGCTGCCAGGATGAGATCTGTCTTGCGCATGGCATTCCCCTTCTTGACGCGTTTGTGACGGACGCAAAGGCCACGATACGTGGGTTTTTGCAGTTGTCGACAGTTTGTGCGCTGAGAAATGCAAAAAGGTTTTTGCAGATTTGAATTTATTGGATAAATGCTCTTTGCATCGACAATGAGGGGCTGTTGATGAAACCGATCTTGCATCGGCGGCGCACGCTCAGGGATGTCGCCAAGGCGGCGGGCGTAAGTCTGTCGACGGCGTCGAACGCGCTCAACGCCACCGGGCGCGTCAATCGCCAGACCCGCGAAACCGTCCTTCAGATCGCCACGGAGATCGGCTTCATGCCGAATGCGTTGGCCCGCGGTCTGCTCAGCCGGCGCAGCTTCACAATCGGCATGCTGACCAACGACACCTATGGCAGACTGACCCTACCCATGATGGCCGGCGTCTCCGAAAGCCTGGTGGATCACGGCATCTCGGTATTTCTGTGCGCAACCAACAATGATCCGCGGCGGGCCCAATTGCATCTCCAGGCGCTGCTGGCCAGGCAGGTCGATGGCATCATCATCACGGGCACGCGCCGTGACCTGACGCCCGCAGTCGAACTCTCCGGCCTGCCCGTTCCGGTCGTCTACGCATTTGCGGAAGGTCCGGCGCAGACGATCAGTTTCGTGCCGGACGATGCCCACGGAGCCCGTCTGGCGGTCGAGCACCTTCGAAGCCTGGGCCGCTCGCGGATTGTCCATATCACCGGGCCGATGGACTATCTGGCGGCACGCATTCGGGCCGCTGCCTATCGCCAGATCTGCGGCGACGCATCCGAGGTCCGCTACGGCGCATGGACCGAGGAGTGGGGCTACGAGGCGACGCAGGCGATTTTCTCGCGTGCAGGCGATCGGCCCGACGCCATATTTTGCGGCAGTGACGAGATTGCACGCGGCGTGATCGACGCCCTACGCGATCTGGAACTGTCTGTCCCCGGCGATGTCGCCATCGCCGGCTATGACAATTGGGAGGTCATCGCCAGGCAGACCCGCCCGCCCTTGACCACGGTTGACATGGAGTTGAAAGAAGTCGGGCGCCGCGCCGGTTTGGCGATGCTGGCGCTGACACGCGGGGAAGAGATCGCACCTGGCGTTGTCGAATTGCCCTGCCGGTTGGTGATCGGCCGGTCTTGCGGCGGCTGATGCGGCGCCAGGGCTTTGTGAGGTATGCCTCCGATCTCTCCCGCTCTGGGCTGGCCGACGGTCCCGTCGGCTTCGACGGACCGGCGCAACGCAAGCGGGAATTCGCCGCCGACATGGGCCTTCAAGCGCACGCTCTGCGCATGGCGGCCGAGGGGGCGGTTGCCGCCTACGAGCAAGTGGTCGGCGAGCGCTGGAAGCCCTTCGAGCGCCCGGCCGATCCGTCCGCGCCGACGCTGGACCGCAAGGCGGCCGAACTTCAGATAGCCGCATTTGGCTGATCGCTCCCGATACCAGGGCGGGGCTCGTCAAGGCCCCGCCTTCGATCTTTCCCGTCCTGCATTGAGTCGGAACGCTCGGCGTTTCTGGCTCTTTTGCGTCGGCACGACCTTTGGTCGCGGCCGAAAACGGTCTTGAGATCGGTTCATCGCAGCCCCGTCCGGCGCTTGTTGTGCCGGAGCCGGGGTACGCGCAACGGCTTTTGCCGTCCTCCCCTTCGGTCCGGCCCGTCAACCTGGTTCGACACTTTCGACAAGGGCGACTGCGGGTGCGCCGCTCCCCTGATCGCCGAGCTTGGAAGCTGTTTTCTTTGCGCCGATCTCGGCATCGTACCGGAACTGGAACCCCGCCCGGATCATGCGGCTTACCTTCAGTCCTGGCTGAAGGTGCTCGGCGATGACCGACGGGCGATCTTCTCAGCGGCTGCGCAAGCTCAGAGTGCCGTTGCCTATCTGCATGGCCTGCAGGGGGAGATGACGGAAGAGCAGTATGCGGCGTGACGTTTTCTGCGACTCCTCAGGTCCGTTGTGCGCTCTCTGTCTTCTTCTATGACGGCAGCGAACCTTATCGGATGGAAATGGATGGACAAATGGGTGAGGGAGGCGCTACAGGTATTTGGATGGAAATGGATGGAATAATGGATGATGGCCTTTGACACATCGACCGTGCGGATCACGGCGGACATTCTGTCCCTGATAGCGGAGATCGATGAGTTCAAGGGTGCTTGGCGAGCGCTTGGTCGTATCGCGCCCGACCGGTTGTCGAGCCTGCGCCGTGTAGCCACGATCGAAAGTATCGGATCGTCAACTCGCATCGAAGGGGCGAAGCTGAGTGATCGTGACGTTGAGAAGTTGCTCTCCAACCTGAAAATCGGTTCCTTTGTCACGCGCGACGAGCAGGAAGTCGCTGGCTATGCCGAAGTCATGGAGACGGTATTTTCAGCCTACGACGTGATCCCGCCGACAGAGAACCATATCCGCCAGCTTCATCGCGACCTTCTGATTCACTCATCCAAAGATGAGCGTCATCGTGGCGAATGGAAGTCGCTGGCCAACCATGTCGAAGCGTTCGATGAAAGAGGCCAGAGCCTTGGCATTGTATTTGCCGCGGCGTCACCCTTCGATACCCCGCGGTTGATGAGTGAGCTTGTTGATTGGGTGCATGCCCGCGAGATTGATAAAGCTCTACATCCGCTGTTGATGATCGCCGTATTCATCGTCGTCTTTCTTGAGATCCATCCGTTTCAGGATGGCAATGGACGCCTGTCCCGGGTCTTGACAACTCTCCTGCTTCTGCGTGCTGGCTATGCCTATGTGCCGTACAGTTCATTGGAAAGCGTCATTGAGCAGAACAAGGAAGGCTACTACCTCGCCCTTCGCCGCACACAGGGTACCATCCGCAGCGCCCAGCCGGATTGGAACCCCTGGCTCGAGTTCTTCCTGCGCAGTCTTCAGCTTCAGAAACGGCGGCTTGAACACAAGATCGAGCGCGAGCGAATCGTTCTCGGTGATTTGCCGGAGCTTTCGATCGCGATTCTTGAGCTTGCGCGGGAGCGAGGGAGGGTGACTGTCATGGAAGCAACACGGATAACGGGCGCGAGCAGGAACACGGTGAAGGATCACATAAGAGTGCTGACGGAACATGGCCATCTGTCGCAACATGGCGCCGGACGGGGAACCTGGTACGGCCTCGCCTGACCCCGCGACGCGCTGTGAGTCTGCATTCCTCGGAGCCCTGTGCACGCGTCTTTGAACCTCGGTCCCTTCCTTGTGTGTCCGGCCTTATGGCGGATGTCGTCTCTCTACCGGCTACCGCGACGTTTGATCACGCGCCCATATGAATACCCATGCGGTCGGTCCATGTCGGCATTGGCCGCGTTTACCAACTCGATGAGATCGTTGAAGCGCACCGCGCTCTAGAGGAAAATTCCGCGGGCGGGAAGATCGTGGTCACGACAAGAGCGCTGCGGTGATCGCGACTGCGGTCAGCCTGAGCGACTGTGTTGCATAAACTGGGACAGCCGGCGCAACCGTAGTGCTAGAGCGTCGTGCATTCAGATGTATCCGGCGGCTTTAAAGTAGTTGCGGCATTCGGTTGTCGAATAGAGGCCGCAGATGTCGCCGATTGCCTTCCAGAGGCCATCGAAGGTCCGGATCGCGCGTGCCCTGAGGTGAGCCTTGAGCTTGGAGAAGGCCATCTCGATGGGATTGAGATCGGGACTGTATGGCGGCAGGAACAGCATCCATGCCCCGCGCGCCTTAATGGCGGCCTCCGCCTTTGGGCTTTTATGGGCCGCCAGATTGTCGAGGATAACAACGTCGCCCGCAGACAGCGTCGGGGCGAGCTGGGTCTCGACATAGGCCTCGAAGATGCGTCGGTTCATTGGCCGATCAATGACGAAGGGAGCCGTCAGCCCGAAGCATCTGAGACCGGCGATGAAGGTCTGCGTCTTCCAGTGGCCGAATGGCGCCTTCGAACGCAGCCGCAGGCCCTTCAGGCAACGGCCACGCAGACGGGTCATCTTCGTCGTGGCGCCGGTCTCATCAAGGAAGACGAGCCGATGCGGCTCAAGCTGCATTCTTGGCTGCCGGCCCATCCATGTCTGGCGTGCGGCCTCCACGTCCGGCCGGTCTTGCTCGCTGGCCAGCAATGTTTTTTTTGAAGCGATAGCCGTTGCGGATCAGCCAACGCGAGATCGAGGACGGATCAACGATCGTGCCCCGCTCAGCCAGTTCGGCCGCCAGTTCCGACATGGTGATGTCGTCCTTCTCGCTCACCCGGCGTATCAGGAAGTCCCGGTGCGGATCGAGCTTGGAATAGCGCCAACCACCCTCCGGCTTCGCCGTGAGGCAACCGGTTTGGCGAAACGCCGCCATCAGCTTCACCACGAAAGAGACCGACACATCGAAATGAGCCGCCGCCGCATGTCGAGACCCGCCATTGTCGACATACCGCGCAATGCGCTCGCGAAGATCAAGCGAATAGGACCTCGGCATCGCAAATCACCTCCCACCGAAGTGAATCACGAAACAACAGTCTCTGGAATCCCCTACGATTCAATCAGAATGCACACCGCTCTAGCGCCTGAATCGCGTCAGATAGTTCGTGAGGTGGAACGGGACCAGATCGGCATGAGGAAATTTGCCCAGCCCGTCGTTCTGGCGCGTCATAGCTAGAATTTCGTCTTTGAGGGCTTTTAGCCTGGCTTTGACGGCATCGTACTGCTCGGGCGTCAGCTCAGACTCAAAGTCGAAATAATGGCTGTGTCCAAGCTGGGCTTCGGCCGCCAATTGCTTTGTCTTTAGCCGCGAAACATCGAGCATTGCGGCCAGAAAATCCGACACGGCACTAACGGTTTCCGGTGACACGTTGTCGGGCAGCAGTGCATTTCCGGTCGGCAGCAGGCGGCTGAAATCCAGCATCCGGCCGACCACCACATAGAATTTCTCGACAATGCCATGGGCCATGCCTTCCGAGTGGAAGCGCACTAGCCCTACCTGTTCGAGCAGCTTGAGATGATAATGAGCTTTCGGACGAGCGATGCCGAGTTCCCGGGCCAGTCCCGCGCAGGTCATGGGCCGGTCAAGCAGCACACTCATGCGATAGCGCAGCGGCTCGGCGAGCGCTCGCAACTGTTCAAGGGATTCAAGATAGTAGACGTCGGGAATGCCAGCCTCTTCGCCCTTGTTCGCATCGGTCCCGATCTCGCCGTCAGCCGCCATCATCACCCCTTCGCGCCTGTCCGCGGCACAACCAAAAGTTGGATCGCCGTTGGAGACGACTGACTCAAATCGGCGTTCCAACGATTTACTTTTGAAACCTGGTCTTGTCGATCCTCGTTTCGCTCCAACCGTATTCTGCTCCAAGACCTCAGAGACCGTCGGCAACCCGCCAGCAGGCGGTCCTGTGTCCGTTCACAGGTCCGGCAAGCTCCGGTTCCTGGGTCCGGCAGCGGTCTATGGCCACCGGACAGCGCCCGCGAAAGCGGCAGCCCTGATAGTCGACGTCTGGGCTCGGCGTTTCACCTGCCAGCGGCGCTTCGGTCCGGCGGTGTGTGGGATCAGGCTGCGGAACCGCTGCCAGAAGCGCCTGCGTATAGGGGTGCCGTGGCGCTCCAAACAACGCCTCGCGATCTGCGATCTCGACAATCCGCCCCAGGTACATTACGGCGACCCGATCGGCAACATGCTCCACAACCGCAAGATTGTGCGAGACGAACAGATAGGTCAGGCCCAGGTCTGCTTGCAGGTCCTTGATGAGATTGAGGATCTGCGACTGGATCGACACGTCGAGCGCTGAGACGGGTTCGTCGCAGACCACCAGCTGTGGATTGAGCACCAGAGCACGGGCGATGCCGACGCGCTGACGCTGACCACCGGAAAACTCGTGCGGAAAGCGATCGGCCAGCGCCGGATCGAGGCCAACGCGGTTCATCATGTCGGCGACAATGGCGCTACGTTCGGCTGCCCTGCCGATGCCGTGAATGTCCAGGCCGGCGCGGATCGACCGTCCAATGGTCGCATGGGGATCGAGTGAGGCGTAGGGATCCTGGAAGATCAGTTGCATGTGACGGCGCAGGGGCTTCAGATCGCGCGGCGGCAACTGTGAGATCACATGCCCGTCGAAGACCACCTCGCCCTCATCGGCCGGTCGGAGGCCAAGGATGGTGCGGGCAAGCGTCGTCTTGCCGCATCCCGATTCCCCGACGAGGCCAAGTGTCTCGCCGCGCCGGATGACCAGGTCGACACCGTCCACCGCCTTGACGGTGCCGGTGCGGCGGCGCAGCAGGCCGGATCGCACGGCAAAATGGGCGCTGACGCCGGACACCGTGACGAGTTCATCGGCGCGGTGCGTCTTGCCGGACGTTGCCTTGGTCATGGTCTCGCTCCTCGGCTCAGTGCGGATTTATCCAGGGAGTGATCAAGCACGCTAGATTTCCAGGCTTGTGTCGCGGCTCAATCGGGCTGGCCCGGGCGAGCCACATCGTCCGAATGGGACCGCGACCGAGTGGGCTCGGGGATGGCAAGCCAGCAGCGAGCCTGCCGACCGTCCGGAAGGCCGACGAGAGGTGGCGGTTCGGCATGGCAGCGCTCGAAGGCGAACGAACAGCGCGGTGCGAAGCGGCAACCGGCCATGGTGAGCCCCGGTGGCGGCACCGAGCCGGGAATGGCATCGAGGCGGTCGCGGCGGCGGCCCTGCACCGGCATGGAGTGCAGTAAGCCTCGCGTATAGGGATGGGCAGGCTGAGCGAACAGCGGAACGACGTCGGCGGTCTCGACGATCTGGCCCGCATACATCACCGCTACGCGGTCGGCAGTCTCGGCCACCACGCCGAGGTCATGGGTGACGAGGATCAGCGCGGTGCCGAAGTCGCGGCATAGTCCGCGCAGCAAATGCAGGATCTGCGCTTGCACTGTGACGTCGAGGGCAGTTGTCGGCTCATCGGCGATCAGCAGGCGCGGCTTGAGTGCCAGCGCCATGGCGATCATCACGCGTTGAGCCTGCCCGCCGGACAATTCATGAGGATAGGCCAGCGCTTTGCGCTCGGCCGCCGGCAGGCCTACGGCCTTAAGCAGCTCAACCGCCTCGAGCCAGGCCGCGCGACGCGCCATGCCACGATGGTGACAAAACAGTTCGGCCACCTGCCAGCCGATCTGGATGACCGGGTTGAGGCTGGCCTTCGGCTGCTGGAATATCATGGAAATGCGGTCGCCACGCAAAGCCAACAGGTCAGCTTCGCTGGCTTTGACGAGATCGCGTCCGTCATAGAGGATTTCGCCGGCGGCAATCCGGCCGGGTGGCGAGACAAGGCGAACCAGCGACAACGCGGTGATGGTCTTGCCGCAGCCCGATTCCCCGACAAGGCCGAGGCACTCGCCGGCGCGAACATGAAGGTCAACGCCGTCCACCGCGCGAATGATGCCGGTTTCGCCGGTAAAGTGGGTACGCAGTCCGCGCACCTCAATGACCGGGGCGATCGGCGCTGCCGGAGAGGCGGAGGAGTGCATGGGGGAGGATAGGGCGGTCATGAGTGCTTGGGGTCCAGGACGTCGCGCAATGCGTTGCCGAACAGGTTGAGGCCGAGGATGGACAGGAAGATTGCCATGCCTGGCGCTGCCACCACCCACCATGCCGTGGCCAGGAAGGAGCGGGAGGACACCAGCATCGCCCCCCATTCGGGCAGCGGAGGCTGGGCACCAAGGCCAAGGAAGCTGAGCGCCGAGGCCGATAGCACGGCGAGCGGCATGACGTAGCTGGTGTAGATGACCAGCGCCGGCAGGATCGACGGCAGGATCGTGCCGAGCGTAATGCGCAGTGTGCCAGCGCCAAGCACTCGCATGGCGTCAACATATTCGCGCTCGCGCACCGACAGAGCTTCGCCTCGGACCAAGCGCGCGTAGCCGGGGATACCGGCGATGCCCACGGCAACCATTGCCGTGGTCAGGCTCGGCCCTAGCGCGGCGATGATGGCCAGCAGCAGCAGGACATAGGGAAAGGCCAGCATAATATCGACGAGACGCATCACCAGCATGTCGGTCCAGCCGCCGCCGGCGACGGCCAGCAGGCCGAGCAACACGCCGCCGCCAAAGGCGATGGCTGTGGAATAGACACCAACCAGCAGCAGGTAGCGGGCGCCAAAGATCACGCGGCTCAACAGGTCGCGGCCGAGTTCGTCGGTCCCGAACCAGTGGCTGGCGCCGGGCGGCAGCAGGCGGTGCGCCATATCGATTTTCAGGGGGGCGTAGGGCACGAGCAGTGAGCCGAAGGCCGCCATCAGGATGATGACAAGCACCGCCGCGCCGCCGATCCGGCCCGAGCGATGACGGGCAAGGCGCCGCAGGATCCTTATAAGGCCGCTGCGCCGCGGTCGGTGGTCGACCGTTCCGGCGGGAGCGAGCGTGCCCGGCGTGGTCTGATGGGTCACTCGATCACCTGTGGTTGATCCTGGGGTCAGCCCAGGCATAGAGAATGTCGACGACCAGATTGACCGACACATAAGTGCAGGCCGAGATCAGGATGATGGCCTGGGTGATGGTGAAGTCGCGCCAGCCGATGGCCTTGACTGCGAGCTCGCCGATGCCGTGCCAGCCGAACACCACTTCGATAATGAAGGCGCCACCCAGCAACCCGCCAATCTGCAGGCCGACGATAGTCAGGATCGACAGGAGCGCGTTTGGCAGCGCGTGACGCAGCACGATATAGGCTTCGGAAAGGCCCTTGGCGCGCGCAGCCTTGATATAGTCCTGCGACAGAACGTCGAGCATGCTCGATCGGGTGATGCGCGACAAAGGCGCCGACTCGATCAGTCCGAGTGTCAGGGCTGGCAGGATCAGCGACCGCAGATCGCCGGTGCCGATCACCGGGAGCCACTTCAGCTGGACTCCGAAGAAATAGATCAACACCAGCCCGAAGAAGAAGGCAGGCATGGAGATACCCATGATGCCGACGGCCATTGCCGCCTCATCGATCCAGCTGCCCTTCCAATAGGCCGAGGCAATGCCGGTTGTCAGGCCGACCAGTACCGCTACCAGCAGGGCGGCGCCGGTAAGGATCATGGTGTTGACATAGCGAAAGCCGATCTCATCGGCCACCGGGCGACGGGTGCGGATGGATTCGCCCAGATCGCCCTGAGCCACCTTGACTGCGTAGCTGGCAAACTGCTCGTACCACGGTTTGTCGAGATCATATTTTGCACGAATGGCAGCGATTGCCGCTTCGGCCTTCTGTTCGGTTACTTTTCCCGAATAGAGAGCGAGCACGGCGTCTGTGGGGATCAGTGCCTTGATCAGGAAAGTGGCGAACAGAATGCCGGCCAGTACCGGGATGGTCACCAGCAGGCGTCTCAGGATGAAAGCGGCCATGGCAGTCCTCGGACGATAGTCCGGGAGCGGGCAGGTTCGCCCGGCCCCGGACTGGACACGCGCCGGTTATTCGGCCTTGATGTCGGCGGAAAGCAGGTAGCCGAGATAGTCGAAGTGATAGCCTGAGACATTGGCCTGCGTGGCGGTGACGCCCCAACTGGTTAGGATGGGGATAGCCGTCATGTCTTCAAGCAGCGCCTTCTGCGCCTCGCTGACACAGGCGGCGCGTGCCGCAGGTTCAAGCGTGGCGCTGCAGCGCTTGAGCGTGTCGTCGATGGCCGGATTGGGCACGAGCTTCTTGCGATGACCGGGCGAGGCGAACAACTGGGTCAACACGTCGGCGTCGCTGTCGGTCCAACGCATCAGGTCCATGTCCCAGCCATCCTCAAGCAGGCTGGGATAGAAGGCGCCCCAATCTGACGTTTCCAGGCTGACCTTGATACCGATGTCGGCGAAATTGCTCTGGACGACCTGCAGCGTGCGATCGATATGGGTGAAGCCGGAATAGGAGCGGATGACGAATTCGGCCTTCTGGCCGCCCTTGTCGAGGGTGCCATCGCCGTCGCTATCGGTCCAGCCATCCGCCGCCAGTAGTTCCCTGGCCTTGGCTGGATCGTAGGGCGTGCCGTAAGTTTCGGCCACCTTGGCGTCGTAATAGGGAATGGCTACCGACAGAAGGCTGAGCGCCGGTGCGCCATAGCCACCCCAGGCGGCATCCACCGCGGCCTTGCGGTCGATCGCATAGCCTAGCGCCTTGCGGAAGGCCGCATCGCCGAACGGCGCCTTGAACTGATTGAACTCAAGGAAGACGAGGTTGCCGTTCGACTTGTTGATGATGGTCTTGAACTGCGGATTGCTGGCGAACTGCGTAATGGCGTCGGCCTGCAGGCCGGCGGCGGTAAGCTCTCCGGTTTCGAGGGCGCTCTGGGCGACGCCTTCTTCGGCGATCACCGTCAACACCACTTCGTCGGCATAGGGTGCGCCTTTGTTGGCAACGTCGGAGCGGAACTGGGCATGATAGGAGGGGTTGCGCTCGAGCGTAATCGAGGTGCCGGGGATCCACTCCTTGAAGGCGAAGGGCCCGGTGCCTACCGGGTGACGACCGTAATCCTTCCCGTATTTGGCGACCGCCGTCGGCGAGTTGATGCCGATACCAGCGATCGCATTGAAGGCTGGAGCGAACGGTGTCTTGTAAGTGAAGCGCACCGTCATGTCATCGACGGATTCAACTTTAGAGAGCGAGCCCATATTGGCAAGCTGCGGCGAGGCGTTGGCCGGATCGAGAATAGCGCCATAGGTGGCGGCGACCGCGGCGGCATTGAAGAGCGTGCCGTCCTGAAAGACGATGCCGGACCGCAGCTTGAAGGTGATGGTGGTTTGATCGGCGCTAATGTCCCAACCCGTCGCGAGCCAGGGCTGCGGCTTGCCATCCGCATCGAAATAGACAAGGCTTTCAAGCATGTAGCTGTTTATTATATCACCCGCCGTCTGTGAGATCGTGGCGATATTGTAGAGCGTCTCCGGGTCTTCGCCGAGACGAAAATGCAGTGTTGCGGCCTGGGCAGAACCGGTTGCCGCCACACCGAGGGCAAGCGCTATGGCGCCTGCGAGCGGTCTGATGATGCGCATCGTCTAGGGCCCCTCTGTAGTCATCGCAATGGGACTGGCTTGGTTGTTTCTGGATTGGCTGCCCGGATTTACAGGTGTTGTTTCCCTTCTCGGTTGCAGCTAGAGGAGGCTAGTAAAAATTTTTTGACTAGTCAAACATATTTTCTAGCCATGTCCAAAATTTGTGCTAATCGGAATTGGACCCTCTGAATTGCCCCAAAGGCCCCCTGTGCGGCACCAGGCCAGACCAGGCCTCCGCTGACCAACCCCTAAGAATTCGGGATCAACAATCATGACTGTCTGGCTCGACGACGCCATCGCTTATACCCAGTCCTGGCTGAGCTATCAGATGGGCGCCACCCAGTTGCCCGGCTGCGTCGTGGCCGTGGTGAAAGACGGCGAAGTGGTTGCCGAACTCGCCTTCGGCGTCGCCGACATCCGCAGCGGCGAAGTCATGACACCGGCCCATCGCTTTCGCGTTGCATCGCATTCCAAAACCTTCACGGCCGCTGCCATCCTCAAGCTGCGTGAAGCGGGAAGATTGCATCTCGACGATGCCATCGGCGGATTTGTGCCGGGCTTGCATGA
Source organism: Pseudomonadota bacterium (assembly GCA_018262505.1). Lineage (GTDB taxonomy): Bacteria > Pseudomonadota > Alphaproteobacteria > Rhizobiales > Pleomorphomonadaceae > Pleomorphomonas. The sequence continues at coordinate 53,161 of JAGSYV010000008.1, read as the reverse complement.
TAGGCTCGCCGAGGCGACCATAGAGCAGTTGCTCTGTCATGGAGCAGGGGTCAGCCGCGACGGCTCCCGAGCCGATTTCTGGGGCAACACCGGCCCGTTTCTCGATCTGGCCGGCCTGCGAGCCGCGCTCGGCGGCCAGACGGTGATCGACGGCGGTACCCGCCTCAAATATTCCAACATCGGCTATTCGCTGCTTGGGCTGCTGATCGAGGCGATATCCGACGAGCTCTATGCAAAGTGGATCGAGCGCGAGATCGTTACGGCAAGCGATCTGAAGGAAACGACGGCCGATCTTTACGAGGCGCAGGAGACTGGCCGGCTCGCCAGTGGCCATAGCGGCATCATGCCATTTGGGCGCCGGCCGATGTCGGGCATCGCAAATACCCGGGCCATGGCCGCGGCTACCGGCTTTGTCAGCACGGCTGCGGATCTCGCCCGGTTCTTCAACAGCCTGTCGCCCAACGCCACCAAGAGTGTGCTGTCGGTTGCGAGTCGTCGGAGCATGGCACTGCCGCGCTGGCCGCTCCCCGGCTCGCCGCTACGGCGCGGTTACGGTCTTGGCACCGTCACCGGAGAGATTGGCGGCCACGGCTGCTTCGGCCACGGCGGCGCCTTTCCCGGTTTTCTGACGCGAACGGTCACCGTGCCCGATTGGGGCATTACCGTCAGCGTTCTCACCAATGCCATAGATGGATACGCCGCGCAGTGGGCGGAGGGCATCATCGACTTGTTCAACGTGTTTTCCGAGCGCGGTCCAGCTTTGCCACACTTGCAGGAATGGAGCGGGCGCTGGTGGAGCATTTGGAGCGCCATTGACCTGGTCCCGGTCGGCGACCGCCTGTTGGTCGGCGATCCCGCAGCCTTGCAGCCGCTGGACGCCGCCACTGAAATCACGGTCAGCGATGCAACGTCAGGCGTCGTTACCGAAGCTTTTCCAATGGCAAGCTTCGGCGAGACCGTCCAACGCCACCCGGGCGACGCCAGCTCCAAGCCAATGTTGCAGATCGGTGCGCTCACCTACTGCGCCGACCCAGCCGATCTTTCGACCATCTGACAGATATCCGTTCCGGACCAAGCGGCACCGGGCGCCAGTCAAGGAGGGAACCATGCCGATCATCGACCGAATCGCTGCCTTTGGCGACGAACTCACTGCCATACGGCGCGACATCCACGCTCATCCGGAAATCGGCTTCGAAGAAGTGAGGACATCCGGCATAGTCGCCGAAAAGCTTGCATCTTGGGGTATCGAGGTGCATCGGGGGCTCGGCAAAACCGGTGTGATCGGTGTCATCAAGGGCAAGCTGGGGCCGGGGCGCACCATCGGCCTGCGGGCTGACATGGACGCGTTGCCCATGCAGGAGCAGTCCAACCTGTCCTATGCCTCTACCATTCAAGGTCGCTTTCACGGCTGCGGTCACGACGGCCACACGACCATCCTGCTTGGCGCGGCCCGTTACCTCGCTGAAACACGTGACTTTGCCGGCACCGCCGTGCTGATTTTCCAGCCAGCCGAGGAAGGAATGGGTGGTGCGCGCGCCATGCTGGCCGACGGCCTGTTCGAGCGTTTCCCCTGTGACGAGATCTATGCCCTGCACAATTCGCCTCTCGACCCACCCTACCGGGTCGGAATCAAGCCAGGTGTGGCCATGGCCGGTGCCGAATTCTTCGATGTGAAACTGCGCGGCAACGGCAGCCATGCCGCCCATCCCGAGCATTCGAGCGATCCGATCGTGGCCGTTACGCATCTGGTCCAGGCGCTGCAGTCAATCGTCAGCCGCAATGTTGGTCCGCTTAAGGCGGCAGTGGTGTCGGTGACCCAGGTTCACGCTGGCAGCGCCTACAACGTGATCCCTCAGGACGCAGAGATCTGCGGTACAATTCGCTATCTCGACCACGAGACACGCGACCGCGTGGTCAGTCGCTTCCGCGAGATTGTCGAGGGCGTGGCGGCCGCGTTTGGCGTCGAAGCCGATGTTGATATCCGCAACGGGTTCGACGTGCTGTCCAACACCGATGCACTGGTCGACGGCTGCCTTACGATTGCCGCCAGCGTGGTCGGTGACGCCAATGTCTACATCAAGAACGAGCCGGTGATGGGCAGCGAGGACTTCGCCGACATGCTGGCGCGGCGGCCGGGTGTCTATTTCACCGTCGGGCACGGCGGCTCGGTGCCGGTGCACAATCCCGCCTTCGTGCTGGACGACGGCCTCCTGCCAGTTGGCGCCAGCCTGCTTTCCCGTCTGGTCGAAAAACGTTCGGTCGCTGCGTGAACAAGATATGCGGAACCAGGGGGGTACCGCTCACGCATTCGGCACAAGAGCCACCGAATGGCTGTGGTTAACAACGAAGCGTCATCACCCATACCCAGGCTCTCTTCGCAACCCGTCCAGTGCCGCAGGGTGGCTCGGCTCAAGACACCCTTTGTAAAGCGAATACGTCAAATGGCGATTTCGAGCAAATGTCGGTCTCGGTAGTTGCGAGCCCCCGCAACCAGTCTGAACCAAAGACCTCAGCAAAATCAATGATTTGCTGGGGTCTTTGTTGCAGGTTCAAATCGGGGGTCCAGTAGCCCGCAACCAACGTGCGACGAGGAAGCGTCTCCCTTCTGGTTGGGCTATTCTTATCCGAAAGCGCGATGCCGGTATCTCGTTGACATGACGGCCGAAGCGGACCCATTCGTGCAGAGTCCTAGCCCAACCGCGACTGCGGGAGAGTGCGAAACGGGCTGACCGATTCCCGAGGTCGGTTTGTCGACACCCGAGAGGCTGATGATCCATCGCAGGGGATCAGAGTTTCGGACCAACCGCTCAAGGAGCGGCATTGAGGCGGACTATCTGGGGAACGCCGTTCCCGTAGAGAAGGTGTCGAAGGTCTGCCGCAACGCGAGAAAGTGAGTCGACTTCGTCAGGACCATTGTTGATGGAGAAGCAGGATGGAGTGAGCATAGGATCTCCGATCCGGAAGGCGGATTCCGGAGCGATATGGGCCGCAAAGACAGTCCGATTGCCAACGCAATGGCTGGTCTTGGCGGATGGAAAGGAGGAGATCGGGTGGCGAGCACCTGATCGAGCAATACCTGAAACTCTGGTGGCCGGATCAGGCTAGCGAACGATCAGCGTATGAGTGAGGTGCCGATGGCGCGGAATCCTAAGCGCAGGTAAATTGCCGGCGTTGCCTAGCAAGTGCCACTTTAGAGACGGCACTCGCCAACAGTTTTTCGGCCACCTCGGATGCTCCAATACAACAGCTTCGGATTGCTCCCCCTCACCGCAAGTAGCAAGAGAACGCTACTCCAGAGGCCTCGAAATCACTTGGCACCCTATTCTCCAAGTGCGACGGCTTCATCTGGCCTGGGTTTCCTTGACGCGTTTGAGCAACATGAACAGGTCGTAAGCGGCTTCTGGATTGGCGCGTTCCTCCGGCTCATCGTCAGGGGTAGCGGCGGATGGAGTTGTCGGACACGCACCAGCGCCTCCGGGTTGGTTCGTGTTACCCCCCGTTGTCGAACAGGCCCCAATCTGAAGCGCCCGAAGGAGCAGCCAAGGCGCGTCGGACAAGGCTGCTCGCAATAGCCCGTCCGACATTACTATCCGGAGCTCTGCCTGCGAGAACTGCGGCAGCATGTGGTCCGAGACGAGATCAGCTCGTGCTGGTGAACTGCTGATTGTACTCGACAGAGACGTCGCCAACAACATGACCGCAAGCAAGTTCTTGAAGCGGCCGACGCCATCGGCAGTATTCCAGTTGGCCACCTGAGGCGAGAACAGGGAAACGGCTTCGCCAGTCATGTAATGTCTTTCAAAGAGTTATGCTCGCGGGCGAGTTGCCGCCGATCCCGGTGATCCGGTCGCGGAGTTCACGCAGGTTGTTGCCGAAGATCCTTTCGAACACGCCGGTTGAGCGCACAAGCATGGCTCCATAGGGCGACTTGGTTCGATCAAGAAAACCTGCTTCGGTTGAGGCGATGATCAGTTTGCGGCATGTCTCCGACGACATCTGGGCAACTAGGAATCTGCCGAGATTCGACTGCTCAATCACTCCCGGCCGGGTCTTCCAAGTCTCGATGAGGCGCGGCAGCGTGTCAGCCGTGAAGATGGCATCGAGCAAGCGATCCTTTCGCAGACCCATACGCTTCATTTTCTCACCGTCACGTGTCAGCATGTCGATGTAGTAGTTGTGGGCTTCCACGTACTGGCTGATGTCGTCGACAGTTTCGATTGAACGCGCTTTCAGGAGATAAAAGAACTCGACGAATTGATACATGGGCTCGACGCGCAATAGGTCGATCACGTTCTCCTCACGAGAACGGCTTTCGGAAACGAGACTTTCCAGGAGGTGAAAGCGCGACCACAGCATGGCCTCGTAGACGTCTAGGTCGGCGTCGATTGCGGCGTTGTCAGCGAAAATGTCGTTGGAAATCATCACATTTACCGCACTTCGGTTTTCGTGACATGGGGTTCGGCTACATAGCCGCTGATCAGGACTGCTCCGGTTTCCTTATGCCGGATGGCAAAGATGAACGGCTTATCGAACGCAATAGTCTTGGCCGGCTTGAGGATTTGGGCACCACGAACCGCAATTGCCGCAGTGGCGGCCGCCGCTTCAGTGCCTCGCTCGTCAACTTTGAGCACCAGCTTCTGTACGATGGTAGAAAGCTGGATACCTTCGGCTATCCCAGAGAAGGCTTTTGACGAATTCACTATGATCCCGAGTTTGGGAAGGTCGAAATCGGTCAGGGCATCGATACTTGCGGTGTCATCAAACGCCGGCAGAGTAAGGCGAACGTCTGACGGCTTGAACTTGATGCCGGCCAACAATCCGGTGCTACTCCGGAACTCGGACCTCTCTGCCGGCTTGTCAGTGGTCGTCACCATGTCGAGCACAAAACGCGGATCAGCATATGGTAGTTCGACGGCAATGAAGCGCCCCTTTTGGCGAACTGCCAGGCGCGCATTGTTACCGATGGTCGTTGTGTCGAGTGCCATAGTGGCGACCGGCGTGTCTCTTCCGTCCAGTGTATGGAAGGCGCGCTCCTTGGTGAAGTCCGGGTCGAAGCGGTATTTCCAGCAGTCCGAGAAGTGGAAGGCATTAATCGCGGCAAGCGATGCGGAAAAGCCTGGTTCGATGATCTCGGGAACGGCACCACCGGTTCCGGTTGACACCCACCTGTTGACCCGGTCGATCGTCTTTGGATCGGCGAAATCGACGGCCGATACGGCAAACCCGCTTTCGGCGGCAATCGAGCTTGCTATGTCTCCGTTTAGCTTGAGCTGACCGTCGTAGAAAAAGGCATTGGCTGAAGATAGCGGCGAGCTGGCGGTGACTTCCGCCCGAGAAAGCCGACGACTGTCGTATCGGTAGCTATTGATACTGAGGCGCGACTTGGCGCCGACATGAAGCAATTCTGCGATAGCGGCGTTGGTTCTCGCATCAGCCCCGAGATCAAGGCCCGCGATGACGGAGGCCAGACCAAACGGAGAGACCGAGATGTTACCCGCTTGCGCCTTGGCGTGAATGATTAGGTCCAGGGCAAAACCGGCCTTGGCCAGAGCCACAATTGCTGGCGCTGAACCGATCTTGCCAGTGATCGCGTGATCACAGGCTTTGGGATCGGTGGGGACAGCAGAGCAAATCGCAGGCGCGACGAAGATCATGGAAAGTGCCAGACCGAAAGCAGGTAGGTAAATCTTGTTCATTATTTATCCGATCTTCAAAATCGAACTTGATGAAGTGCTCAATTTGTACCCGTAAAGAATGCCTGAATGCCGAGGCGCATGCTGTCGGTCTTGTATTTCTCGATGAAGTCCACGGCTTCGAGGGGAGCGACGTTTGAATTCAGAGTATTGAGGCTGGTGATCAGTTCGGTCAGCGGCTTTTTGTCCGTGACCAGAACCACCGTATCGCGACCGAATGGCGGGCTAATCTTCATACCCCTGAAAGGCTCACTCCCGTCCAAAAGGAGGGAATCCTTCCTATCCTCCAGCGGGTAGAGAAGCTGAACGATACCATTGCCGTTGATGTCAAAAAGAGCGAAATACTCGGCATCGTCGGCTGGCCGGGCGTCGATCACGAGCCGTTCACCGTTGCGATAACGCTTGTCGCCTCCGAGTAGAGAAAGCGGGTGCGGGACCAGGTTGAGCGCAACGAGCCGACGGATGGAAAAGGTGCTTGCTGCGACATCCTTGAGACCATCCAGACTGACATCCGTAGCTACCAGATCCTGCTGCGCTGAATAGACCTCGCCCTTCTCACCCTCGTAGATGAGATCGGCTGAATCGGCACTTGATGCGCCTACGATTTTGAATGCTTCGGGGCGTGGAGAAGGCGGCAAGGCCTCACCGCTCCCGGAGATGAACATCCGAACGGCAGCTATGGCCTGATCTGGTTTGGCCATCGTGACTGCACCAAAATCCTTGGCGAAGTCGATGGCTAGCGCATTGGGATCCGAGCGGGGATGAGTTTCAGGTGTCTGCAGGTTCTCCGAGTTTATTGATACCTTTGACCGAATATAACCGACGAGCTGGCTGCGATTGACAATGCCATTTGCGCCTACGTCTTGGCTACCATCCAGAAGGCGGGCGAAGGTGTAGGACAAGGCACCCCGCCTTTTTCCCGACCCTTCAGGTAGTTCAACCTCAGGCGTCGTGTTGTTGTCGCTTTCCGCGGCAAGAACAACCACCGACTTAAATTGATCGGGGTCCTGAGATTGCGGTAGAGCGGCGAGACTGGCCGCCAGTGGGTCCAATCCGTTTTGGAATTCCATTATCGGAATGTTCCCGCGGAACGTTCGAGCTGTGTCGGGGCTGCCTATATAGGGTTCTCGCGTCAAGCCGTCGGCGAAGCATGTGTCGATGACGAAGATGGTCCTCACTCCCTTCTGATTGAGCTCCCGTAACCGGATGTTCATTTCGACGCCGGCAATGCGTTCTGCAGGAGAGGTGGATGCGTCTGGGTACGGCTTGCCCTGGCTGTCGGGTGCGCTGAATCTTCCGAGTAGAAACGCCTCGTAGTGGTCGCCCTCCTTGGCGTAGGCCGGGCGGATCTTGCCCCATTTGAGTTGACCGCCGTGACCGGCGAAACTGAGGATGACGAAGTCGTCGGGCTTGGCGCGGTCGATCACGGCGTCAATAGAGTCAAGGATGCTGGAGCGGTCGGCCTCATCATTGAGAAGGACGGTGAGATCTTCAACGCGGCGTTTTTTAAGGGTGTCGCGGATATCTCGGGCGTCCGCTTCGGCCCCTCGTAACGGTGTAAGGGTTTGGTACGTGTCGATGCCGACAACGACGGCCCGAGTCTCGGCCTGCGAAGACCCAAGGCCGAACAATAGGATAGTAGTGCAGAGCACCAGAGGCTTCAGGGAAAATAACGGGGTCATGGCATGCTCCGGGTGGGCTCGGGAGCGCAAATCAGTCATTTCCATGAAAACTCGACAAGGCGATTCAGCTGATCGATTTGGAAGGTAGCCGCAAACTCGGACGGCGTACGCCAGTCGATCTGGGAATGCGAGCGAGACGTGTTGTAATCGGCCAGCCGGTCGGCGTTCTGCCGTTTAAGCAGGACAATGATCAGCTGCTTACTTCGGTTCAGCGTCGCCGTCCTATCCTTGAGCAAAGCTTCGCGCGCGACCCGCAACTCTCTCAAGTCGTTGAGCTTGTCGTCTCTGGCTGGCCTGGGCGGCAGGTCGAGAACTGCACCCATCCGCGCCAGGAGAGTCGCATCGGCTCGGTCTGTCTTAGCAAGCCGACCGGTTGCCTCGGCAAAGCGCCGGGCCTGACGGGGATTGACCTTGACGAAGGGCAGACCTGCCTCTGACAGACGTTGCTCCAGAGCGCGATGGTAGGAACCGGTTGGCTCGAAGACGATACGCGGTGCCTCGGTGCCGATCCAACTGAGCAGCGCTTTAAAGCCGACCGGTGTGTTGGGAAAGCGACTGGTCGCACCATCGGGCCAGCGATGAGCGTCTAGTTCGGCTTTCGAGATGTCGATCCCAATGGTAATGTTGGTCATCTTTTCCGTGCCTCTGCTTGTCATTCGGGTCGAAGCCCCGAGTATCCGTTCAGGCCACATGGAAAAGACGAGGGCGATCAAACTCTAGCTCGGCCCGTCAAACGGCTGGCACATCCACGATCCGTCCCTCGCCGCTGACGAGAGGGCTGCTACCCTCTCTCAGCGGTTCCTTTGTGCCTGATCGGCACGGATTCTCATAAGACAAGTATCATTCGACCGGAGTGAAACGAGGATCGAAAAGATGATGCTTCCCAAACAAGAACTTAGAGCGCCGATCTGATTGAATCAGATCGAACAGCGCTTGTCTTATGACTTTCTGCGCCGCTGAGGCAAAAAGGACCGCTGGGAGAGGGTGGCAGCCCTCTCGTCAGCGGCGAGGGACGGATCGTGAAAGCGCGGACCGTTTGACGGGTCGACTTAGAGTTTGATCGCCCTCGTCTTTTCCTTTGGCCTGAACGGATACCCGGGGGAGAGCCCCGGATGACAAGCAGAGGCACGGAAAAGATGAAGAATGATACCATCGGCGTCGATGTCTCGAAAGACCATCTCGATGTTCACCGGCTGGCCGACGGCGCAAGCCAGCGCTTCGCCAACGACAAACGCGGCCACAAGGTGCTGATCAAATGGCTGGCGCAGACGCCTGTTGAGCGCGTCGTCTTCGAACCGACCGGCCCCTATCACCGGGCGTTGGAGCGTGCATTGGGTGCTGCCGACATTCCTTTCGCCAAGGTCAATCCGCGGCAAGCGCGCCGCTTTGCTGAGGCAACCGGCAAGCTCGCCAAGACCGACCGGCTCGACGCGGCGATGCTGGCGCGCATGGGCGCAGTGCTGGAGCTGGAGACGCGTCCGGCCAGAAGCGAGGTTTTGCTCGAACTTAAGGAGCTTCGCCTTGCTCGCGAAGCCTTGGTGAAAGACCGCACCGCCGCCAGGAACCGCGCCAAGGCGCTGACCATGTCACTTCTGAAGCGCCACAACACCCAGCGTCTCGAACAAATCGAGCGCCAGATCGTGGCGATCGAGGCGGCAATCACCCAGATCATCAAAGCCGATGCCGACCTCGCCGAGCGGTTCGCCATCGTAACCAGCATCCCGGGAATCTCGAAGATCACCGCCTTCGCCCTGCTGATCGAAATGCCGGAGCTGGGAAGTCTGGAGCCAGGCCAGGCCGCAAGTCTGGCCGGCCTCGCGCCGATCGCCCGCCAGTCAGGACGTTGGACCGGCCGCGCCTTCATTCGCGGCGGCCGGGCCAACCTCCGCCAAGCTCTCTACATGCCCGCCCTCGTCGCGATCCGCTTCAATCCCGACCTAAAGGCCAAATACGATCAGTTCCTCGCCGCAGGAAAGCCGGCAAAAATCGCCATCACCGCGATCATGCGCAAACTCATCGTTCTCGCCAACGCCCTTCTTGGCGAAGGTCGGAAATGGCAGCTAAAATCCCCTTGATCAACACGGATACTCTAGGGTGAGTTCTCTCATGGGGCTCCTGCGACCGGATCGATGACCGACCCCACCACGGCAACCTGGAAGGCCATGGCACAATTGCCTGATGTATTTTCCTACTCCCACATCCATATAGAAGCCGACCGATCGACTTCTCCCGACCGATGGTGAGACGGTTGGGGACCGGAGCGCATCGTTGTCACTGACCTGGCCGTGACCCTCTATTTAGGGTTGCTCATGGCGGCTATTGAAACGGCTCACCCTATCCGGCCCGCACCGGAGAGAGGTCACGATGCGCAAGCTCGTTCCTATCCTATCCCTCTCAGCATTGGTTATCGTCGCGGCTGGCGGCTTTTATGCCTGGACCATCTATGCCGATCCCGGGCTGCCGGCCGGCGTCACGGTCGCCAACGGTCGCATCGAGGTCGAACGCATCGACATCTCGACCAAGCTGGCCGGACGAGTCGCCGATATCCGGGTGAGGGAAGGCGACCTTGTTGCCGCCGCCGCCGTCGTTGCCATCCTCGACACCTCCAACTTGCTGGCTCAGCGCGCCGCCGCGCGCGCCGCTGTCGCCCGCGCCACCGCCGGTATCGCCAAGGCAAAGACAGACGTCGTGTCGGCGCAAGCCAATCTCGGCCTTGCCGAGGTGGAGTTGCAGCGCTCCTCCGAACTGCTCGGCAAGGAAGTCGGCCCGCAGTCGGTGGTCGACCAGCGCAAGGCACAACACGACGTGGCCGTTGCCAGCGTTGCCGCCGCCAACGCCGCCGTCGATGACGCGGTGGCTGCCCGCGATGCGGCTCTGGCCGAGGTCGATCTGATCCAAGTCAACATCGATGACATGACGCTGCGCGCGCCCACCGCCGGCCGCATCGAATACAAGCTGGTCAATCGCGGCGAGGTCATCGCCAGCGGCGGCAAGGTCGCCACCCTTCTCGATCTCACCGACGTCACCATGACCGTCTTCCTGCCGACCCGGCTGGTCGGTCGCGTCAATCTCAATGCTCCGGCCCGCGTCGTGCTCGACGCGGCGAGCGAATGGGTGATCCCGGCGACCGTCTCCTTCGTGTCGGCCGAGGCGCAGTTCACGCCGAAAAGCGTCGAGACCGCCGACGAGCGGGACAAGCTGATGTACCGGGTCAAAGTCAAGATCGATCCGTCGCTGCTTCAGACCTACCGCGACTATGTCAAATCCGGCCTGACCGGCAACGCCTACCTGCTGACCGATCCGGCGGCGACCTGGCCGGAAAACCTGACCGTTCATCTGCCGCAAGCGGTCGCCAAATGAGGACGCCCGCCAATGATCGGCCTGACGAGGCCAAGTCGGCGGATGCACCGGTGATCGCGACCGGCGTCGGTCACCGCTACGGCAGCACCGTGGCGCTCGACGATGTCTCGTTGAACTTTGCCGGCGGGGCATCGGTCGCGATTATCGGACCGGACGGCGTCGGCAAATCGACGTTGCTCGGCCTTCTCACCGGCGTGCGGCGCCTGCAGAGAGGAGAGATCAGCGTGTTCGGCGGCTCGATGCGCGAGCGACGCCGACGCGACGACGTTGCTCCGCGCCTTGCCTACATGCCGCAGGGTCTCGGCCGCAATCTCTATCCGACCCTCACGGTGGCCGAGAACGTCGACTTTCACGCCCGCCTATTCGGACTGGCTGCCTCCGAGCGGGCCGCCCGCCTCGACCGCTTGCTGACGGCGACCGGTCTCGATCCGTTCCGCCAACGCCGGGCCGGCCAGCTGTCGGGCGGCATGAAGCAGAAGCTGTCGCTGTGCTGCGCCCTGGTTCACGATCCCGATCTGTTGGTGCTCGACGAACCGACCACCGGCGTCGACCCGCTGTCTCGGCGGCAGTTCTGGGACCTGATCGATTCCATCCGCCGCCAGCGCGCCGGCATGACGGTGATCATTGCCACCGCCTACATGGACGAAGCGGCGCGCTTCGACCGGGTGATCGCCCTTGACGACGGCCGGGTGATTGCCGACGGCCCGCTCGCCGACATCCTGGCCAAGACCGGCGAGGCAACGCTGGAAGACGCCTACCGCCGGCTCGGTAGCCGCGACGGCGAGACGGTGGCGCCTGCCTTCGTCATGCCGGCGCGCAAGCCGGAGCCGGGCAACTGGGCAATTTCCGCTGCCGGGCTGACGCGACGCTTCGGCGATTTCACCGCCGTCGATCACGTGTCCTTCCAGATTGAGAAAGGCGAGATCTTCGGCTTTCTCGGTTCCAACGGTTGCGGCAAGACAACGACCATGAAGATGCTGACCGGCCTGTTGCCGGCCACCGAGGGTAGCGCCGAGTTGCTCGGCAGTGCGGTCGATGCTGGCGACATCAGCGTCCGCCTGCGTGTCGGCTACGTGTCGCAGAGCTTTTCGCTCTACGACGAGCTGACGGTCAGGGCCAACCTGATGCTGCACGCCCGTCTCTACCGCCTCCCCGCGGCCGACGTCGCACCACGCGTTGACGAGTCGCTGAAGCGCTTCGACCTCGTTAGCCACGCCGACAGCCTGCCGTCGGCCCTGCCGCTCGGCATTCGCCAGCGCCTGCAACTGGCCGCCGCGTGTCTGCATCGCCCGGAAGTGCTGATCCTCGACGAGCCAACGTCCGGCGTCGACCCCCAGGCGCGTGACGATTTCTGGCGCCATCTCGCCGGCCTGTCGCGCAACGATGGTGTCACCATCTTCGTCTCCACCCATTTCATGAACGAGGCCGAGCGCTGCGATCGCATTTCGCTGATGCATCAAGGCCGCGTACTGGCGGTTGGCGCACCGGCCGAGCTCGTCCGGCAAGCCGGCGCAGCCAATCTCGAAGCCGTGTTCATCAGCAATCTCGAAGCCGCCGAGGCGGCCAGCCGAGACACCAAGGGACCGGTCACGGCACCGCAGCCGGACACCGCCGCGCCGTCGTCCACTCCCCCTTCATCGAAGCCGCATCGACGGTGGAACCATTTTGCGACCGCATCGATGATTTGGACCTTTGCCCGCCGCGAGGGCGTGGAGATCCTCCGCGATCCCGTCCGCATGTCGTTTGCGGTGCTCGGATCGTTGCTGCTGCTGGTGCTGTTCGGCTACGGCATTTCCTTCGACGTGAAAAACCTGCCCTACGCCGTGTTCGACCGCGATCAGTCGATCGAGAGCGGGCAGTTGATCGACGCTTTTTCAGGTTCCAGCTATTTTGATGCTCAGGCGCCGATCCGGGACGAACAGGAGGTCGACCGACGTCTGGCTTCCGGTGAATTGCGCCTCGTGGTCTCCATCCCGCCCGGCTATGGCGCTGATCTTCTGAAAGGCGCCCGCCCGGAAGTGGCAATTCTGATCGACGGGGCCAACACCTTCCGCGCCGAGACGGTCAAGGCCTACGTTCAGGGTGTTGTCCTGACCTATGTGGCGCAGCTTAGTCATGACCGGTACGGTCCGGGGGTATCGGTGACGCTGCCCTTCGATCTCCGGCCGCGCTACGCCTACAATCAGGCCTTCGTCTCGGTCGACGCCATCACGCCCGGCGTCATCATGCTGCTGCTGATCCTCATTCCCTCGGCGATGACCGCCGTCGGCGTGGCGCGGGAGCGCGAGATCGGCTCGATCACCAACTTCTCCGCCTCGCCGGCCTCCGTGGTGGATTTCATGATCGGCAAGCAACTGCCGTATGTGGCGGTTGGGGTGGCCAGCTACCTGACATTGTTCGCCTTCGCCCGCCTGTTCTTTGGCGTACCTTTTGCCGGATCGTTCCCGGCACTGAGCGTCGGCGTCCTGCTCTACCTGCTGGCTGCCACAGGCTTCGGCCTTCTGGTTTCTACATTGGTCAAGACGCAGGTTGCCGCCATCATGGCGGCAGCCATCCTCTGCGTCGTGCCGACCGTCAACTTCTCCGGCTTCATCAACCCGATGTCATCGATGGACGGTGTTGCCCGCTGGGTGGGCCTGTTGTTCCCCGCGTCCTGGTTCCAGACCATCGCCATCGGCAGCTTTGCCAAGGGTGTAGGCGCCCTTGACCTCATCAGATCGGACCTGGCGCTCGCCGGCTTCGCGGTGGTGTTCATCGGTGCCGCCTGCCTTCTTCTCGACAAGCAGGAGGCATGACATGCGTCGCTTCGTGATCAACGTCTTCTACCTGGCCATCAAGGAGCTGTGGAGCCTGCGCCGGGATCCGATCATGCTGTTCCTCATCGTCTACGCCTTTTCGGCGGCGGTGGTGATGGTGGCGAGCGCCGTCAAGCTCGAGGTCGTCAACGCCACGATCGCCATTGTCGACGAGGACCGCTCGCAGCTGACGGCCCGCATGGCCGATGCCTTCGTCGCTCCCTATTTCAAGACGCCGGAGCTGGTTGCCCGCAGCGAGGTCGATCGCGCCATGGACGTCGGCCGCTATGGCTTTGTGCTGGAGTTTCCGCCGTCCTTCGAGGCCGACGTGCTGCGCGGCCGGCAACCGGCCATCGGTCTGACCATCGACGCCACCGCCATGGTCCAGGCCGGCAACGGCTATGCCTATATCCAGTCGATCCTGCTGACCGAGGCGGCGAACTTCCTCAACAGCAAGGGCATCGAGGCACAATTGCCGATCGTCACGGCGCCACGCGTCTATTTCAACCCGAACATCGAGGGGCGATGGTTCTCCTCGATCATGCAGTTGGTCAATTCGATTGTTATCCTGTCGATCCTGCTGGTTGGCGCCGCCGTCATCCGAGAACGCGAGCATGGGACCATCGAACATCTGCTGGTGATGCCGGTCCGGGCCATCGAGATCGCGCTGGCCAAGGTGCTGGCCAATGGTGCCGTCCTGCTTGTCGCCGCCGAGCTGTCCATGGAACTGGTCGTGCGCTGGTATCTCGGCGTGCCGGTGGCCGGCTCGCGCGTCCTGTTCCTGTTCGGGACCACCATCTTCCTGTTCTCGACGACCTCGCTCGGTATCCTCGTGGCGACGCTGGCCCGGTCGATGCCGCAATTCGCGCTGATGGCCATCCCGGTGTTCACCACCATGCTGCTGCTCTCCGGCAACATGACGCCGCTTGAGAGCATGCCGACGGTGCTGCAATGGGCGATGCATGTCTCGCCGTCCGTCTACTACGTGCAGTTCTCGCAAGGGCTGCTGTATCGTGGTGCCACGATCGATCTCGTCTGGAAGCCGCTGCTGATCATGAGCGGCCTTGGCGCGCTTTTCCTCGCCTACGCCACGTACCGTTTCCGCCTCATGCTGTCGCGAGCCGATTGAACGGCGATTTCAGAAATATCGGAAGATGCGGCGAAGCGGGCCTTTCTTCACGTAGCGATAGCTTCTGGTGGCGCGAGGGCGAATAACGTCGGCAATCGGCGCATCGCGACGTCGGCGTTTTCTCCAACGGTTCCGGCCTTGGCAATCAAAGACACCAGATCTCCGGCAACAGGATTGTCGGTGTTCATTTTATTCTCCTCTTCTTGTCGAGTGACTCAAGCCACATCTCTCACCGTGCGCCGGTGTCGTCACGACTGTTGTCGGGCGGAGCTGCGAGGCGGCCGTTTCATCGTGACGGCGCCGATCGTCGACCGGCACGCCGATACCGTCGTCCCCCAAACTCGCAGACAAGAGATGCGGGAATACAGCCGCTTTGTTTTCACGCAATTGCGTGTGACGGTTCTGTGATCTGTCGTCATGGTTGGCTAAAGCTGCATTGAAATGGAGCCGAGGTAGGCCAATACGTCCTGAGAGGTCGCAAGGGAGAACGGCGCGGCACTCTCGCCCGGCCCGACCTTGATCGAGATGCCGCCTAGAGAATTGACCACCTGGAAACCCGCTTCGTCAGCGAGATCGTCACCGATGAAAATCGGTCTTCGTCCTGAAAACGGCGGCTTGTCCATCAGGCGTTTGATGGCGCTTCCCTTGTCGGCATTGGCCGGCCTGAATTCGGCCACGCCCCGGCCGGCCTGCAGCGCGAAGCCCGGATTGCCATCGCAGGCTTCACGGGCAAACCGGTAGGCGAGATCTGCCATTTCCGGCGCATCATGGAAATGGACCACCACCGTCAGGGCTTTTCGTTCGGCGGATATCCCACGGTGTTTCTGCGCCCACGCGGATGACTGTGTGTAAAGGCGATCGAGGCCGTCCAGCATGTCGCGGGTGTCTGACGCGGTACTCTCGAGTTCGATGGCAGCTTCCGGGGACGCGCGAAACTCAAAGCCATGCGTTCCCAGAATGGGCAGCCGGATCGGTCCGAGCAGCCCTTGCAGCTCGTTCACGCCGCGTCCACTGACAATGACGGTTGCGCCGCCGGTGTCCTTTCCCAGGCGTTCGAGGAGGCCGGGCAATCTCGGGTCGATGACCGGAATGAGCCGGGTCTCCGAGGCATAAGGCACGAGCGTCCCATCAAAGTCGAGCATCAGAGCGACTTCGCAGGGGGCCAGGACGGGTGGTTTTACAGGTCCAGACGCGATCAACAGGTCGCTCCCCAGCGCTCTTCGCCGGAAGAAGGGCGCACACGCCAGCTTCCGGCGAATATATCCAGTCAAGCCAGTGCGCCCCGCGCACCGAATGACGTAATCAGGACATGAACATGCCGCCGTCGATATTGATGGTCTGGCCCGTCACATAGGCGGCATCGTCGCTGGCAAGAAAGGCGACGACGCCAGCGATATCCTCGCCCTTTCCGACGCGACCGATCGGAATATTGGCAACCCATTCGGCCATCAGTTCGCCCGGCTTGTAGTCGCCCAGAAGCTTGCCCCAGGCCTCATCATTGTAGGCCCACATGTCCGTGTCGATGATGCCGGGGCAGAAGGCATTGACGGTGATATTCTCCCTTGCGACTTCCTTGGCGAGACTCTGGGTGATGCCCATGACGCCGAACTTCGACGCCGCGTAATGCGGCGTATAGATGAAGCCCTGCCGGGACTGTCCCGAAGCGGTATTGATCAGGCGGCCGCCTCTGCCGTGCTTGCGAATGCGGCGGATCGCTTCCTGACAACAGAGGAACACGCCGGTGGTGTTCACGGCCAGCACCTTGTTCCACTCGGCCTCGGTGAGATCCTCGATCTTGGCGATGGTGATGACGCCGGCGTTCTGACAGGATATGTCGATGGAGCCGAAGGCGGCCTCGGCAGCATCATACATGGCAATGACGGACGCCTTGTCGGTCACGTCCGTGATCGAGCACTCGGCGCGACCGCCCTCGGCGCGGATGGCCTTGACGACCTCCTCGACCCGCGGTTCGTTCGCGCTGACGAAGACGGACGCTCCCTCGCGTGCAAAGCGCTTGGCAATGGCCGCGCCTATGCCTCGGCTTGCGCCCGCGACGACGACCGTTTTGTTGTCAAATCGTGCCATGATTTCCTCCTGGTTTTGTCAGCTAGCACTGCTGTGTGGAATCAAGTGTTCGGCGGATGCGGCAGGCTCAGCAATCGCTCCGCGGTGAACTTGTCGGTGACGAGTGTATCGACCCAGCCTCCAATCAACGCGGCATGAATGGTCGCGGTCTTCCGGGCGCTTCCGGCCACGCCGATCACGTGCGGAACGGCTTTGAGTTCGGGGAGGGTGATGCCGATGACGCGCTCGTCGAACGGGCTGTCGATGATCCGACCGTTGGCGTCGAAAAAGCGCATGCAGATATCGCCCACGACCCCGCGCTCCCTGAGATCGGCGAGTTCGTCGGCGGCGAAGGTGTTGCCGGAGTTGTGCAGCATGTATGACGGCTCGAGCGTGCCGATGCCGACGATTGCCATGGTCAGGCGCCGGAACTGCTCCATCGTGGAGCGGACATAGCCATCACCCTGCATGACAAGGCGGGCTGCCGACGAGGCTGTAACCCCCGGGGCAGGCAGCAGCACGGGATCTGCGCTGACAAGGCTTGCGAGGCGGGTTGTAATCTGCGTGGCATGACTTTGGACGGCCGGATTGCCGATGCCGCCGACGATCTGGATGACTTTCTCGGCCTTGAGCCGTTTGACCGGATGAACGGCGTCGACCATGTGCAGCAGCGCCGAACTCCAGCAGGAGATGCCGATGACCTCGTCCGGACTGACCGTTGATTCAAAGTAGTAGGCAGCGGCATTTCCTATCGCGGGGAGAATGGCTTCTTCGTGGTCTTCGTAGCATTCGGCGACAACCGCCTCGGCAAGCCCATAACGGTCGCGTAACTGATCCTCCAACTGGGGATAGGTCCCGCGCGGCGCATTAATGGTAATTCGCACTATTCCTTCGTCCACGGCGCGCGACAGCAGACGTGAAACTGTAGCCTGTGACAAATGGAGTTGTTTGGAAATTTCCGCCTGTTTGAGGTTATTCTCATGATATAGTTGCGCAACTCGCGCCATTAGTCGCAACTCATAAATACGGCTCATGAAAACCTCCAGATAACAGAACGGCGCCCGTGTTCGTTGTGAACGCGAGGCGCTGCCAGATACTGAATGTATATTCCAGAGCGTATTTTATTCATAGCTGGATGCCGGTGAGCGGCGAGGACGTATTCTTAAAAACGTTCTTATTTGCTGTGGCTTGCAGGTCGAGACCACACGTCCCGCAGTTGGGAGTGTGTTGAAGATGCCTATAAGACGCCATTATCTGGATGTCAATCCGTTAATGAATAAATATGCATGATGAGTGTTAGCTGGCTATCAAATACGCAATAGTACGGCTGTACTCCTGTCTCGTGCGGAATTTGCGGTCCGACTGGCGACGAAAAACGAATAACTCCCTGTTTTCACGCTTTCAATCGATTAGCGAATGCTGCGTCTCATGACGATGAGGGCGCAAAACGAGGGAAATCGAAAGAGAACGCATATCAACGAAAGGCGTACGAAAAAAATCCTTGACGTAATTCAATCAATTTCCTATAATGCAACAAAATCCGTTAATGAATAAATATTCTGATTGGGAGGATGTTATGGGGACGATTGGAGGTCTCGCGTCAGTCGAGAACTTTCCGAAGCCAGACGCGCTTTCCTCTCTTTCCCGGGAAAGTCGGGCGGCCGTGCTCTTCCATACGGCCCAGGCGGTTCGCAGGTCGGTCGTCGAGATGATAGGCGCTGCACGCCTCGGACATATCGGGGGCGATTTCTCCATCACCGACGCGATGACGACGCTGTTTTTCGGTGTCTTGAGGCTTGATCCGGCCAACCCAGCATGGCGCGAGCGGGATCGCTTCATCCTTTCCAAGGGGCACTGCGCGGCCTCTCTCTACTCGGTGCTGGCCATGCGGGGCTTCTTCCCGCTCGATTGGCTGCCGACCTTCATGCAGCCGCTGTCCGTGCTCAATGGCCATCCCAATCGCAAAATTCCGGGCGTGGAAGCCAATACCGGTCCGCTCGGTCACGGCCTGCCGATCGGCGTCGGTTCGGCGATTGCCTCCAGACTTTCCGGAAAGAACTGGCGGACCTTCGTCGCTCTTGGGGACGGCGAGCTGCAGGAGGGCTCCAACTGGGAAGCGGCGATGGCCGCCGGTCATCGGGGGCTCGACAGTCTGGTCGCCATCATCGACCGCAATCGTCTTCAGCAGGGCGCCCGAACCGAGGACACCAATCGGCTCGATCCGCTCCCCGACAAGTGGACGGCTTTCGGTTGGGAGGCCATCGAGATCGACGGCCACGATCATGCTGCCCTCTACGATGTCTTCACGCGTCCCGGTCGTGGCAAGCCCCTCGCCGTTATTGCCAACACCATCAAGGGCAAGGGCGTCTCGTTCATCGAAGATCGCGTCGAATGGCACCACAAGGTTCCCTCGCCCGAACAGATCAAGCTGGCCCTTGAGGAGCTTTCTCGATGAGCGCACCGCTTGCCACCTTTGACTGCCGGCAGGCTTTTGCCGAAACCCTCGCCGCCCTGGCCCGACAGGACGACCGCATTGTCGCCGTTTGCAACGACAGCGTAGGGTCCTCCAACCTTGTCGCCTTCCAGAAGGAATTCCCCGATCGCCTGATCAACGTCGGCATTGCCGAACAGGACATGATCGGCGTGGCGGCCGGGCTTGCCAACGGAGGTTTCATTCCGTTCGTCTGCGCGGCGGCCCCGTTCCTGACCGGTCGCGCCACCGAACAGGTCAAGGCGGATGTGGCCTACAGCAACTACCACATCGTCCTTTGCGGCATGAGCCCGGGGATGGCCTACGGCGAGCTTGGTCCGACGCATCACTCGATCGAGGATATTTCCTGGATGCGGGCCACGAGCGGCCTTTCCGTGCTGATACCCGCCGATCCCGAGCAGACGACAGCGGCAGTCAAGTGGGCGGCGGGCGCCGGAAAGCCCATCTACATGCGGATTGGCCGGACGAAGGTGCCGTCGGTCAGCGCCGGCCAGACCGAGCCTTTCGCTTACGGTACGGCGAACATCGTGCGAGCCGGCGACGATGTTGCCGTTATCGCCACGGGCACTCTGGTGTCGCGGGCCATCGAAGCGTCCGATCGCCTGGCCGCCGAAGGGATCGGCCTGCGCGTCGTCAACATGGCGACCATTTCGCCGCTGGACGAAGCCGCGGTGATCGCCGCCGCCAGGGAAACCGGGGCGATCATCACGGCTGAGGAGGCGCTGACGGAAGGCGGACTGGGTGCTGCCGTGGCATCCGTCGTCGTCCGGCATCATCCGGTGCCCATGCGTATCCTGGGCGTGACTGGCTTCGCTCCGACCGGAAGCACCGAGTTTCTGCTTGACCATTTCCACCTCAACGCCGACGGCATCATCGCTGCCGTGAGAGAATTGCGGGGCTGACAGATGACTTCCCCTTTGATTCTGGCAATCGATCAGGGCACAGGCTCGAGCAAGTGTCTGCTGGTCGACGAGCTTGGCGAGGTGGTTGCTCGCGGCGGTGCGCCGCTTGGTCAATCAACCCCCCATGCCGGTTGGGTCGAGCAGGACCCCGAGGAGATATGGGCGAGCGTCCGCACAGCGGTCGCCGCGTGCGTCACACCGGAGCTGGCTCCGCGAGTCGTCGCGGTTGGCTTCAGCACACAACGCGAATCCTGCGTCATCTGGGAACGCAAGACGGGAAAGGCCATAACACCTCTTCTGTCCTGGCAGGATCAGCGAACCGAGGATCTCTGCGAGGATATTCGCGCCCGAGGCGTGGGGGCGATCATTCGGGAAAAGAGCGGCTTGCCGCTCGATCCGATGTTCACGGCCGTCAAGGCCAAATGGCTTCTTGACCGCATCGATCCGGATCGGAAGCGAGCCCGTGCCGGCGAGATCGTCATCGGCACCATAGACAGCTTCCTTCTCTCCCGCTTTGGTGGCGAGGCACTCGTCGAAGCCGGTAACGCATCGCGCATGCAGTTGGTGAACGTCGGTATCGCCGAATACGACGACGTCCTGCTGGACATCTTCGATATTCCGAGAGCTGCGCTTCCCCGCATCGTCCCCTCCGTCGGGCCATTCCCGGTCTGCCGCGACTTTGCGCCAATCCCCGATGGTGTGCCGGTCCGCGCGGTGATGGCGGACTCGCACTCGGCGCTCTTCGCACACGGTGCCTACAAGCCCGGCCCGATCAAGGCGACGCACGGCACCGGCTCCTCGGTAATGGGGCTGATCGATCCGTCATCGCTGAGAGGCGGCAAGACGCTGCATCCGGGCTTGTGCCTGACGCTGGCATGGTGGGTCGACAAACCCATGCTGGGCTTTGAGGGCAACATCCGCTCGGCGGGGTCGACGATCCTCTGGATGGCCGATCTCCTCGGGATCGACGCCGCGGAGTTGGCAAGGCTCGCGTCCACCTGCGAGGACGCAGGCAATGTCCACGTCGTTCCGGGTTTCAACGGTTTGGGTGCTCCCTGGTGGGACAGCAATGCGGTCGGTCTCATTTCCGGTGTGACGCTCGGGGTCGGGCGCCCGGTCATCGCTAGGGCGACGATCGATTCCATCGCTCACCAGATCGCCGATCTGGTCGATGTCGTCCGGCAGTCGGGGCTGGCGGTTGATCGACTGCATGTCGATGGCGGTCCGACCCGCAACGATCAGCTCATGCAGTTCGAGGCGGACATGACCGGTGTAACGGTCGCGCGCACCGATACGGCCGAGCTTTCGGCCATGGGCGTCGCCCATCTCGCGGGCATTGCGGAGGGCATCTTCACATTCTCCGGCTTGAGCCGAATGGACAGGGGAGGGCGCTGCTACACGCCTGCGCTCGACGAAAAGATCAGGGCGGCGAAGCGGCTCGGATGGCGTCGGGCAGTCGCCCGGTCGCTTGGGTCCGTTACCCCCGCCGAACCTTGAATGAACGGCCTCCGCGTCGAGGAAAAGCGGAGGTCCTGAGTAACTCGGCCTTGCCATTGGGAAGGGCTGCCCGAGCGTGAAAGATTTCGATCCCGTGAAGCAAATATCGGCTGCGTTTCCACCGAGCCGTCTGAACCGCGAAGGCAGACATTTCGCCAGCAGAGACAACAAACGTCTGTGGCGATGAGTTCAGTGGTTTCCGCGTCTGATTTGGAGGAGTGTTGTCATGGCCAGCCTTGCCGAAGCCAAATCGGGTGACGCCAAGCCCACATGGAAGAGCTACCTTGGCGGCGGAGCCGTTGGGCCGTTCATTGGCTTGTTGGCACTTTGCCTTTTTCTTTCCTTTACATCCGACACGTTCCTGACGCTTCGAAACATCCTGAACGTCATGGACCAGATTACCGTGATCGGCGTGATGGCGCTCGGCATGACTCTGGTCATCCTGCTCGGCGGCATTGACCTCAGCGTTGGTTCGGTGCTGGCGCTGTCCGGCATGGTGCTTGGCTACCTGGGCAACACCCTCGGCTTGCCGTTCGCGCTGGGCATCGTGGTGGCGCTGATGGTGTCCGCGCTCTGCGGCGCCGTGTCGGGCCTGATGATCACCAAGCTGAACATGCCGGCCTTCATCGCCACGCTGGCGATGATGTCCATCGCCCGCGGCATCGCCTCGATCATCACGGATGGTCAGCAGATCGTCGGCTTCCCGGACTGGTTCTCGAGCCTGGCCATCATTCGCCACTTCGGTTTGCTCAGCGCGACGGTTTCGGTCATGATCGTACTGACCGTCATCTTCTATGTGTTCCTGAAATATCGCCCGGCAGGGCGTGCGCTTTACGCCGTCGGTGGAAACCCGGAGGTCGCCCGCCTCGCCGGTATCCACGTCGAGCGGGCCACGCTCCTGGTTTACACGATGTGCGCCCTCCTCGCGGGGCTCGCCGGCGTCATTCTGTCAGCCCGGCTCGATAGCGCCCAGCCCAGCTCGGGCGTGGGGTACGAACTCGACACGATCGCCGCGGTGGTCATTGGCGGCGCCAGCCTTGCCGGCGGTGTCGGCGGCATTGGCGGCACGGTCGTCGGCGTATTGATCATCGGGTTTTTGCGCAATGGTCTCAACCTTCTGCATGTGTCGCCCTTCGTGCAGCAGGTGATCATCGGTGTGGTGATCGCCCTGGCCGTCGCGGCCGATACGATCCGTGCCCGTCGCCGGTGACATAACAAGCCTTCCATTGAGATCGACCTACGCAGAGAGGCATCCGCGCAGGTCCAGACTTCGCCGAAAGGCGGACAGAGGTCCACATCGGACTGGAGAAGACCCCGCGAAACTTAGGGGAGGAGCCCTTCGTCGCGGACAGGCATTAACAACTGGAGGATTATGCAATGCTGTCTCGTGCTTTTCTCTTTACTGCCGCCGCCACTCTGGCCCTGCTTGGTGCCGTAGATGCGTCCAGCGCCAAGGAAGCCAAGAAGATCGGGCTTGCCGTTGCCAATCTTCAGGCAGACTTCTTCAATCAGATCAAGCAGTCGGTCGAGAAGTACGGCAAGAGCAAGGGGATCGAGGTCATCACGGTCGACGCCAAGGGCGATGCCGCGACCCAGGTCAGCCAGATCCAGGATCTGATCGCTCAGGACGTCGACGCCCTGATCTATATTCCTGCCGGTGCCACGGCAGCGTCGGTGCCGGTCAAGGCCGCCAAGGCCGCGGGCATCCCCGTCATCAACGTTGACCGTAATGCCGAGGGTGCTCCGGGCGACACCTTCATCGCCACGAATTCGGTCAATTCGGCCAATGAGCTTTGCGACTACATCGGCAAGAAGACCGACGGCAAGGGCAAGATGCTGATCATTCATGGCCAGAAGGGCACCACCCCCGAGGTCGACCGCAGCAAGGGCTGCGCCGAGGCGATGAAGGCCTATCCGAACATCAAGGTGGTCGGCGAGCTGTGGTCGGAAGGCTGGCATCAGGACGAGGGCTTCAAGCTCACCCAGGACCTTCTGCAGACCAACCCGGACGTGAACATCATCTGGGGTCAGGCCGATGCGCTCGCGCTCGGTGCCGCCCAGGCGGTGAAGGTAGCCCATCCGGACCAGCCCGTTCTGGTCGCCGGCTTCGACGGCGATACCGCCGCCCTCGTTGCCCTGAAGGACGGCGTCTTTGACGTGACCTCGACCCAGCAGACCCAGAAGATGGGCCGGATGGCCGTCGATTCCGCCATCGATCTCGTGGCCGGCAAGAAGCTCCCGCCGGAGCAACTGCTGACCGCGACGCTGACCACCAAGGAGAACGTCGACAAGTTCGTGGCCGAGCATCCGTAAGTCGCAATGGCGGCGGGATCATCCCGCCGCCATCCCCCACGACTCCGAATTGTCCGCCGTCTTCCCCCACAGCAGCGGACATTACGGGCGTCGCGACGGATGGGAACTCCTCCCCCTCTCTCCGAGCGGCGCCCCTTTTCCATAAGGTCGAGCGGCCATGTCCGAACTGTCCCACCAATCCGACGCCATTCTCAGCGTTCGCGGCATCACAAAGAAATACGGCCCTGTGACCGTTCTGAAGGATGTCAATCTCGACGTGCGGCAAGGCGAGGTTCTGGCGCTTCTGGGCGAGAACGGCGCCGGAAAATCGACGATCTCTTCGATCATTGCCGGATTGGTCAAGCCGACGGCCGGCTCTATGACCTGGCTGGGGAAGCCGCACGCGCCGCAATCGCCCGCCGACGCACTGTCCG
Organism: Pseudomonadota bacterium; assembly: GCA_018262505.1. Taxonomy (GTDB): domain Bacteria; phylum Pseudomonadota; class Alphaproteobacteria; order Rhizobiales; family Pleomorphomonadaceae; genus Pleomorphomonas. Next base: position 28,822 of record JAGSYV010000008.1, on the reverse strand, counting down.
CCGGCATCGGCCTCATTCACCAGGAAATGCGCCTGCTGCCAGCCCTTTCGGTTGCAGAGAACGTCTTCGTCGGCCGGCTCCCGACGAAGGCAGGACGCATTGACCGCATGGGTATCAACAGACGGGCGGCCGAGCAGCTCAAACGCCTGGGGCTCGATATCGCTCCCACGACATTGGTCCGCGATCTGAAGGTCGCCGCGCAGCAACAGGTTGAGATCGCCAAGGCTTTGACGCTGAATGCGCGCCTTCTGATTTTCGATGAACCGACCGCCGCGTTGGGCGGCGAGGAAACCGTCCGTCTGTTCGAGCGGATCGAGCAGTTGAAGATGGAAGGCGTTTCCTTCATCTACATCAGCCATCGTCTCGACGAGATTGCCCAGATCGCTGATCGCGTTGCCGTCCTGCGGGACGGGCAGCTGGTCGCAACGCATGAGACGGCGCAGTTGCCGGTCAAGACGCTGGTCGAGGAAATGGTCGGTCGCCCGCTCGACCGCATGTTCCCGGAAATCGATGCGTCCTTGGGCGAGACGCTTCTCGAGGTCGAGAACATCTCCAGTCCCGATGGAACCTTCAAGAACGTGAGCTTCTCGGTGAGGCAAGGCGAGGTGCTTGGCATTGCCGGGATCGTGGGTGCCGGGCGCACCGAACTGGTCCGCGCCATTGCCGGTGCCGACCCCATCTCGTCGGGAGTCGTCAAGATCGAGGGCAAGCCTATCCGCCTGGCCCATCCGAGCGATGCGCTCGACCAGGGAATCGTGCTGGTTCCCGAAGATCGCAAAGCCCAGGGTCTGATCCTGCCGCAGACCATCGCCGACAACATCGCCCAGACCAACTATCACCAGATCGCTCCAAATGGCTGGATCAATCCGAAATCGGTCGACCGGTTCGCACGCGTGGCCATCGAGCGGTTTGGCGTGAAAGGGAAGCCCGAGCAACACGTCAACGAGCTTTCGGGCGGTAACCAGCAGAAGGTCGTGATCGCCAAGTGCATCTCCCGCAATCCGCGGGTGGTCATCCTCGACGAACCGACGCGCGGCATCGACGTCGGCGCACGTGCCGCCATCTACGAGGTCATCGCGGGATTGGCGCGACAGGGAATGGCGGTCGTCGTGGTCAGCTCCGACCTCGATGAAGTGCTGGGCCTTGCGCACCGGGTGATGGTTCTGAGCCGGGGTGTCAATCGTGGCATTCTCGATCGGCAAAAGGCCGACCGCGTCGCGGTGATGGAGCTGGCAACGACCTGAATGACACCCCTGGCAATCGCCTTAAATGGCGCGGCCGATAGATGACGGCGTGCCCCGATCAGAACGCGGGTGTCACGCCAGATGTAGGGAGAGGAAGATGGATAAGTTCAGCCTCAAGGGCGAAGTTGCTTTTGTGACGGGAGCGGGAAGCGGCATCGGTCAGGCCATCGCGCTGGATCTAGCCGCGGCAGGCGCCGATGTGGCGCTGTTCGATCTGCCGAATAGCGAGGGCGTCAAGGAGACGGCTGCCAGGATCGAGGCTCTCGGTCGCAAGGCTCTGATCACCGGTGGCAACGTCACCGATCAGGCCTCGCTGGAGGCTGCTATCGCCCAAACGGAAGCCAAGCTCGGACGGTTGTCCGCCGCCGTCAATGCCGCCGGCATTGCCAACGCTGCACCAGCCGAAGAGATGGCGCAGAGCCAGTGGCAGAGGGTGATCGACATCAATCTGACGGGCGTCTTCCTGTCCTGTCAGGCCGAAGGCCGCGCCATGATCCGCAACGGCCGTGGGGCCATCGTCAATATCGCGTCGATGTCCGGAACGATCGTCAACCGTGGCCTCACCCAGGTTCACTACAATGCTTCGAAGGCCGGTGTCGTCCACCTCAGCAAGAGCCTTGCCATGGAGTGGATCGGCAAGGGCATTCGGGTCAACATCATCAGCCCAGGCTATACCCTGACGCCGATGAATCTACGTCCGGAAGTGGCCGAGCAGCGCAAGATCTTCGAGCGTGATACCCCGATCCAGCGTATGGCGACACCCGACGAAATGGGTGGGCCGGCGGTGTTCCTGCTGTCGAAAGCAGCCTCGTTCGTCACCGGCGTCGATCTGCTGGTCGATGGTGGGTTCGAGTGCTGGTAGGCTGATCTGAAATTCCACGATAAAGGCACCCGCCGAGTTGAGCGGGTGCCTTTATTGTCTGCCGTCAGCCAAGTGTCGGCGACATGGATCAAGGCGATACCGCCAGCAAATGCGGCTTCACGCCGCGGTATGGGGGCCTGGAAGCGCTCTATCGGGAACTCGGCGAGCGCGGTCTCGTGGTTCTGGGCTTTCCCTCCAACCAGTTCGGCGCGCAGGAGCCGGGCAACGAGGAGGAGATCTCAATCGTGAGATTGAGCGCCGTTATTCCGAAATGCCCAACATCGCCGAGAGCCATCGTTGCTCAATCAAGGCCGATATCCACGAAATCGGCGGAGAGGGGCGAAGCTGGTAGGTAGCCGCGTTAAACCTTCGTTCTTTACCCGACCTAAATCACAGCCTCGGAACAGCAGGGCCATTTTGCCTGTTCACCAACCGGGAAACAGCAGCCTCCGACAAGAGCTGGTTAACCTTTATTTTCTAGTAAACTTGTCAGCGCTTTTTGATTCGTGTTTGAGAGATGTGCAAGGGTAACCATGCGTTCTAGCCGTTCGAGTTTCTCAAGCTTTACCAGTCACTTGGAAGATGAACGGAAGGGCGTGGAGACCGAACGTGAGGGGCCAGGCGGGCCAGCGGCGAGTCCGGCGGAGCCGCAGAGGGCTTCGAGCAAAACGGTGCATAGCACCGGCTCGATCGCCGCGAGCGAGATCGAAGGCGGCGGCGAGGCCCCGATCTGGCAGAGGGCTTTCGTACTCGGACCGAACGTCCGCTTCACCCGCACGCCCGATACCGCGCTGCCAAGGCGGATAGCTGCCGCACCGACCATCGAGACCGGAGCTGTCGGCACGTCATCTCAGGCGCTTGGAGCCCCGGCGGCCGCATCATCCGAAGTTCTGCCGCCGCTTGCACCGAAAAGCGGCTCCGAGCGCGTGATCGCGCGACCGCAATTCCTGCCGCAGCCGCCGGACACCAAGGGGGCGCGGGCGCTCAGCTACCGCCTGCGGCGCGAACTTGGCCAAAGCCCGGCACGCGAGGAGGCCCCATCCGGAACCGCGGCGTCCGGTAGCCGGCAGGTGAAAACGGCGGCCGCACCGAACATGCCCCACACCGCCGCGGTGAGCTTTGAGGCTCCCGAGGTGGGGCCAACCGAATCTCCGACTACTGGTGCGCTGCTCTGTGCCACCAGCGGTGAGACTTGCCCACTGCCACCGACGGCCTTCCTCTCCGATCACGTCTTCTGGGAGGCGATGGTCGAGTTCGATGGTCATGACGAGCCGACGGTACACCCGCCTCGGCGCGCGAAGTCCGAGAGCGCCACTATTCCAGTAGCGGCCGCAGTGGTTGAAACACCTGCAATCTCGGGGCCCGTCGAGGTGAAGGCACCGGCTTTTACGCCGCCCGCCGCGGATGCGGAGTGGTCCGTCGCCTCGCTCTATCGGCTGGTTGGCCTTCATCGATTCGGCTCGACCGTCGCCGCAAGTCAGGCTGGTCCCGAGGCGATTGTTGTGAGCGAACCGACAGCTCCGTTCGAACCCGCGCCCGACGAGGACACCGTACCGTCCGCCATAGAGGATGTCGCCGAACGTCCCGTCCTCCGCAGTCGCGCGGCGGATATCCGTACACCTTCGGAAGAGGGATACGAGTTTCCTTCGATCGATCTCCTGCAATTGCCGGAGTACCGTGAGACTCACACGATGACGCCGGAAGCGCTGGAGCAAAGCGCGGGTCTGCTCGAGAGCGTTCTCGAAGACTTCGGCGTCAAGGGCGATATCATCGACGTTCGGCCCGGTCCGGTCGTCACGCTCTACGAGTTTGAGCCTGCGCCCGGCGTCAAGTCGTCCCGCGTGATCGGCCTTTCCGACGACATCGCTCGTTCGATGTCGGCGCTCTCCGCCCGCGTAGCCGTGGTGCCGGGCCGCAACGTGATCGGCATCGAACTGCCGAATCCGGTCCGCGAGACCGTCTATTTCCGCGAACTCATCGAATCGTGCGACTACGGCGAAACCCGCTTTCAGCTACCGGTCTGCCTCGGCAAGACCATCGGCGGCGAACCGGTCGTCGCCGAGCTCGCCAAGATGCCGCATCTGCTCGTTGCCGGCACCACCGGTTCGGGCAAGTCGGTCGCCATCAACACCATGATCCTGTCGCTGCTTTTCCGGCTCAAGCCGGAGGAGTGCCGTCTGATCATGGTCGATCCGAAGATGCTCGAACTTTCCGTCTATGACGGCATTCCACATCTGCTGACGCCGGTCGTCACCGATCCGAAGAAGGCGGTGATGGCGCTCAAATGGGCTGTGCGCGAGATGGAAGACCGCTATCGCAAGATGTCGCGCCTCGGCGTGCGCAACATCGACGGCTACAATGGGCGTGCCGCCGCGGCCCGCGCCAAGGGTGAGACCATCCTCTGCACAATCCAGACGGGCTTCGACCGATCGACCGGCGAGGCGATCCACGAGCAGGAGGAAATGGACCTTTCCCCGATGCCCTACATCGTCGTCATCGTGGACGAGATGGCGGATCTCATGATGGTCGCGGGCAAGGAGATCGAAGGCGCGATCCAGCGGCTCGCTCAGATGGCCCGCGCGGCGGGCATCCATCTGATCATGGCGACACAGCGCCCGTCGGTCGACGTCATCACCGGCACGATCAAGGCGAATTTTCCGACGCGAATTTCTTTCCAGGTGACGTCGAAGATCGACAGCCGTACCATTCTCGGCGAACAGGGGGCCGAACACCTCCTCGGCCAGGGGGACATGCTGCACATGATGGGCGGCGGTCGCATCGCACGCGTGCATGGCCCGTTCGTCTCCGACCACGAGGTGGAGAAGGTGGTCGCACACCTGAAAACCCAAGGGCGCCCGGAATACCTGGGTACGGTGACGGAGGATGCAGACAAACCTGAAACAGACGAGGACGAAGCCGTATTCGACCGCTCGGCCGTGGGCGAAGAGGATGCCACCGACCTCTACGACAAGGCGATAAAGATCGTCATGCGCGACAGGAAGTGCTCGACGTCCTACATCCAGCGCAAGCTCTCCATCGGCTACAACCGGGCCGCATCCCTCGTGGAACGGATGGAGCAGGAGGGACTTGTCGGCCCCGCCAATCACGTCGGAAAACGTGCGATCATCGCAGACCCCTCTGACCGGGCGGACGGCGTCGTCTGACGCGCGACGGCGCGAGCGAGCTGGCTCGGAAAATTTGGACAGCGGGTATAGGTGGATTTTCGGCCTGAACGCGGCATGATTGCCGTGAACAGGAGCGACGATGACGAGACGAGTCCGCCGGAACCACAGCCCCGCCTTCAAGGCGAAGGTCGCGTTGGCCGCGATCAAGGGCGAGAAGACGCCGGCCGATCTGGCGCAGCAGTTTGATGTCCACCCGAACCAGATCACGCAATGGCGCAGTCAGCTTCTTGATGGCGCAGCCGGCGTCTTCGGCTCCGAAGCGAAGACCGAGGCAGTTGCGCCGACAATCGATGTGAAGACGTTGCATGCGAAGATCGGAGAGCTGGCGCTGGAAAATGATTTTTTATCCGGCGCGCTCGGCAAGGCCGGCCTTCTGAGCGCAAAGCGATGATCGATCACACGCACGGCCTCCCGCTCGGCCGGCAGGCGAAGCTTCTCGGGATCAGCCGGGGCAGCATCTACTATCTGCCCCGTGCGGTTCCGGCCGTCGATCTGGCGTTGATGCGCCGGATCGACGAACTACATCTGGAATACCCTTTCGCCGGCAGCCGTATGTTGCAGGGGCTCCTGCTGGCGGATGGTCATGTGACCGGACGTCTTCATGTCGCCACGCTGATGAAGCGGATGGGGATTGAGGCGCTCTATCGGCGGCCGAATACCTCCAAGTCGTCACCGGGCCACAAGATCTTCCCCTATCTGCTGCGCAAACTACCCGTGACGCGGCCCAATCAGGTCTAGGCAATGGACATCACCTACGTCCCCATGGCCAAGGGCTTCGTCTATCTGACGGCCGTCGTCGATTGGTTCAGCCGCCGGGTTTTGGCTTGGCGGATGTCGATCGCCATGGATGTCGCGTTCTGTGTCGAGGCCGTCGAGGAAGCCGTCGCCCGCTTTGGCAAGCCGGACATATTCAACTCCGATCAGGGATCGTAGTTCACCAGTCGCGAGTTCACCGCCCTGCTGATCGGCGCCGGCATCAAGATCAGCATGGACGGCAAGGGCGCCTGGCGCGACAACGTCTTCGTCGAGCGCATCTGGAAATCGGTCAAGTACGAGGAGGTCTATCTACACGCTTATGCCACCGTGTCCGAGGCACGCGTCTCGATCGGCCGGTATCTGGCATTCTACAACGGCCGGAGACCTCACCAGAGCCTGGGGCGGCAGACGCCCGATCACGCCTACTTCAACGCGCTGCGGCCAATCCCGGCTGCGGCATAACCAGGGCCGAATTCCACTTAGCGAAAGCCCGTAAAATGTTCAGACAAACCGAACCGGCTCTGAATTTTGACAGTATAAATCACGGTATTATATATCGGAAAGTAATTTAGGATATTTTGATATCAATCACTTAGCGGTTTGGTTGACCATGGAGTGGGGTTGATATCGGAGCGATCGAGGGTGTCCCGATCTGGAAAGACGTTGAATCATGCGGCATCTCCGCAACGATAGCAGTGCGCGCGTTCCCGATGCAGGTCGATATTCATCCAGTGCAGGCGGGACAAAGAGTTATTTGCAGCGCAACTTGCTAGAGAAGCAGGCCCTGTTTCCTTTTAGGAGTTTTGCAGTCGAAGGATCTCGTGCTTCCAGACTAAATCGCCACTTCCAGCGAATGTCGGTATCGGAGGCTGCTAGCCCCCGCAACCAAAACGAACTATAAACCGCAGCAAAATCAATGAATTGCTGGGGTTTTGTTTTTTGACGATCATCCCACGCTAAGAAAATAAATTGGTTAGCATCGCAGTTCCAATCGGGGGTCTGGTAGCCCGCAACCAAATAAGGCTAGAACCCCGTAACTCATCGAGTCACAAGATCGCACGGACAATATTGGCTCATTGCACTCTGAGTCTCGCAACGGTTTGCTATGGATATGGCGCCGTCCAAGTGCGGCGATAGCAACCGCTCTTGGATCAAACGTGCGTCCTGACCGGAAGCGACGCGGTCTCAAGGCTGAAATGACCCATTCTATGCACGCCTTGCGGAACGAATGAGAACTGAGGGTCAAGCCTGAGCAGGCTCGCGGCGATGTGGATTACTGAAAGCCACATCTCCGTTCCCTGAAGACTAGGCGGCTGCCCTTCCGCGAAGGCAAAGCCTTCGCCGGCCTGCCAGCGCTCGGGGCCGCGCAAAAGGATATCCTCGGCGATGGCCTCAACATCGGACCGTCGATGATCGGTTTGCCGAAGACAGAGCATGAGCGGATGAATGGTATCGAGGATGTTGCAGGCGTTATAGGCCGCGTCGGCAAACCCACCCCGTTCGCGATAATGTCGGATGACGCTATCAATGGTCTCCACCGGGTAGGGGAGGGGCATCCCGAACTGGGCATAGGTGCCGCGCGTCAGTCGGTAGAAGCCGTTGATCGGTTGCAGCCAGCCGTCGGTTTCGGTCGGGCCGCCCCACAGGCCGGTCGTTCGGTCGGCGCGTAGGGTGAGCCAGCCGAACAGCGCGACAAGCGGACCGGGGGCGGAAAAATGCCGGGCGTTCAGGTAAAGCGAGGTGCCGATGCTATCGACGGCGGCGCCGGCTCCCCAGGCATTGCTCGTCCAGGGCAGGCTTTCGAGCCAGGCGCTCAAGGCCGAAAAATCGATGTCGACAGCTGAGTGCCCGACCCAAAAAGAGTTGAGCGATTTCAGTAGGATGTGATTCTGTTCGGTTACCACACTGAACGGAGCCACGAATGCCCTGGACCGAAACCGCTCGCCGCGAATATGCGCGAGCGTCGATGCGTTATGCAAGCGACCTCAACGACCGGGAATGGGAACTGGTGGCACCGTTCCTGCCGCCGTCGAAGTCGGTCGGACGGCCTCGAACGACGGATCTGCGCGAAGTGTTCAACGCCATTCTCTATATGGCCAGTAGCGGCTGCCAGTGGCGGATGCTGCCCAAGGACTTTCCTCCTGCCTCGACCGTCCAGCGCTATTTCTACGACTGGCGCGATCGTGGTCTGATCGAGACGATCCGCTTTCACCTCGCCGTGGCAGCGCGGGAGTTGGAAGGCCGCGAAGCCAGTCCGACAGCCGGCGTCATCGACAGCCAAAGCGTCAAGACCGCGGAAAACGGCGGGGTCCGGGGCTATGACGCCGGAAAGAAGATCAAGGGGCGCAAGCGGCACATCGTCGTCGATACCCTCGGATTGATGTTCGGTCTCGTGGTGCATACGGCCGACATTCAAGACCGCGACGGCGCCCCCATCACGCTGGCCTCGATACGGACTTTGTGCCCCTGGCTCCGCCATATCTTCGCTGATGGTGGCTACGCCGGCCCCAAACTCAAGGGCGCACTCGATCAGATTGGCGAATGGACCATCGAGATCGTCAAACGGTCAGACACCAACGGCGGCTTCAAGGTTCTGCCCAAGCGATGGGTCGTCGAGCGGACCTTCGCTTGGCTCGGACGCTGCCGTAGGCTGGCCAAAGATTGGGAGAAATCCATCGCCTCATCCGAGGCCTGGATCAACTTCGCACACATCCGCCTCACTACGAGGCGCATCGCAAGGTATTGCGTCTATTGCTGAAGTTTCGAGTCAGGCACTGAGACACGATGACGTGGTGCCGCGCCCAGAACCTCCAGCGCGTAGCCAACGGCCAGCACATTATAGAGCGCCAGCCCATCATTCCGCAGCGGAACGCCAGCCTTTGGAGGACGGGACGGATCCGGGAATAGGCCGCTCGCCGGATCCTGCAGGTCCTGCAATCGCGAGATGGTGGTGTTTCGCGAGGCGATCTCCCCGACAGTCAGCAAGGCCTCCTCCAGCGCGCCGAAACCGGTGGCGATTTCGAGCGCGTCGCAAAGGTGGCGGGCGCTCGGGCGCGCGATGCCGTCCGCTTCGCGGGAGAGGTAGCCGCCCTCGATCCTGTTCCGCGTCAGAACCTGCCGCCAGTCCGCCTTGACGCGGGCGTCGAGGGCGGTGAGCGCCCGTTCCGCTTCGCTGCGCCTGCTCGGCGTGGTCCGGCGCTCCCCTCCGCGCCGGCGGACAACCTTGGCCGGAACACCCGCCACGATGGCGAGGGCAGGAACGTCGCGCGTGACCACGGCACCGGCGGCGATCACCGCACCATGGCCGACGTTGACGCCATCGAGGATCACCGCATTGGCGCCGATCCAGACGTCATCGCCGATCTCGATGCCGACGGAGGTCAGCCCTTGCTCGTGGATGGGGCGGTCAGGATCCTCGAAACCGTGATTGAAGCCGACGATCGAGACGTGCGAGGCGATCCGCACGCCGTTGCCGCAACGCACCTGGCCGGAGATGCAGGCGTAGGCATTGATGGTGCAATCGTCACCGAAGGCGACGTCGCCGCGCACGATGGCGTGGGCGGCGATCCACGATCGTTCACCGAGCACCAGGCGATCCGTGAACACCTCGGCGCCCGGCGCGACAAAGGCCGTCGCAGCGATCAGCGCTCCGGCGTGTCGCGTGAGGTCGGCGATCCGGGCCTGATGGGCCGGATCGGCGATGTCCGCATCGGTGCGCTCCCAGCTCAGGACGGCGATGCGTGCCTTGCGGTGCGCCTCGGCGGCAGTGTCGGCTGTGGGTTCGTTCATTTTCTGGAGCTTTCGCGGAAGCAGGTGAGGCTGGGGCTGGTCGCGGATCATGCGAAGACTGGTGTGGCAAATTCGCCGTGGAAAATAGGACGATATTTTTCCACGTAGAAACTTTTTCCTGATGGCCCTAGAATGGTGCCGACAACGGCAGACCATCTGGTTGCCGCCGTCTGGCGTTGCGCCGACCGAGGGGAAAGGTTGGAATGGGCAAGCAGAAACCGCCGCGTTCGGCGACTCTGAGCGATATCGCCGCGGCGGCCGGCGTTTCCGTGGGCACCGTCTCGAAGGCATTGAACGCCAAGGTCGGCGTCAGCCCTGCCAACCGCGAGCGAATCATGCGGGCCATGGAGGCCGTCGGCTATCGCAAGTCGGATGGGCGTCCCCGGCAGTCGAATGGCCTCGGCACGGCGACGATCGTCACCTACGACCGATATGTCGGAAACGACAGTTTCTATGGCGAGATCCTGCGCGGCATCACCGAGGAGGCCGAGCGCATCGGCTTGGGGCTCGGCGTCGAGATGTTGTTCCACGGCGAGCCGACACCCGATCCGTCGAGTCTGTTTCGCCGCGGATTGCCAGAGAGCGTCATCATGATGGGGCTCGATCAGCCGGTGCTGGTCGATGCCGTCGCGGCCATCGGCTGCCCGGCGGTGATCATCAACGGCATGGATCCCGCCATGCGGATCGACAGCGTTTCGCCCGACTATCACTTCGGCGGCTGGGCGGCGGCGCAGCATCTCCTCGACATGGGGCACCGGAATCTGCTGCATGTCACCCATCCGTTCCGCCAATCCCTCACGCTTCGCCTCGAAGGCTTCCGCAAGGCGCTCGAACGGTCTGGCATTGCCTTCGATGCCGACCGCCATTTGCTCGATACCGACGACGCCGGGCTGACCAGCACCGGTGCGCAGCAGGCGGTGACCCGGCTCATCGACAGCGGCAAATTCGAGGCGACGGCGCTTTGCTGCGTTTCCGACATGCTGGCCATCGGCGCCATGCGTGCCGTTCTGGCCGCTGGCTACCGGGTGCCTGAAGACGTATCGATCACCGGCTTCGATGATCTTCCCATCAGCGCGCATTGCGAGATTCCGCTCACCACGTTCCATATCGAGCGGGCCGAGATGGGGCGGGCCGCGGTGCACATGCTGCTCGACGGGGCGGCCAACCCGCTCCGCAACGGCCGCCGGCTCAGCCTTGGCGTCCAACTGGTGGAACGGGCCTCCGTGGCAGCGCCGCCCCGCTGAACCGGTCATTTGCCGATCCTCACGAGGATGCGGTCCTCGAAGGGAATGGCAACGCGATAGAGCGTCGCCGGCCATGCCTGCCGCAAGCGCGGATCGGTGATCTCGATCGCCTCGACCCTGACCGCTCCGCCCCCCACGATGGCGATCGTGCCGAGGCCGGACAGCATCAGTCCGTCTCTCGTCACGTCGGGCCGCTGCGCCAACATGAGATGCAGTGTCGAGGGACCGGCCGGTGATCTGTTATCCTCGATCTCGATATGCTCGCCCTTGACGAAGCGGACGGTTCGGCGCGCCGTCGTGACGCCCGCCGCCGATGGAAAGGCGCCGGCGAGGTTCATCGAGACGCGGCTTTCTGTCTCGCCCGGCTCGAAGATCACGTCGCGGGTGCCATAGGCGGCGCCATAACCTTCCTCCACGCCGCCGAACAGCGGCAGGTTGTGATAGGCCGACCGGATGGTCCAGATTTCTTGACGGGCGGCCGAGAAGGTCTTGGCCGTATAGGTCTCCACGCCGACGTCGATCAGCAGGGGAGCGCCGTTCTTGAACAGGATCAGCGAGCCGGCATCGGCGTGGCCGTGGCTATCGCCATTGTCGCCGGCCTTGACGGCAAGGTCGAAGGTGGCGTCGCGCAGGACGAATAGCCCGACGCTGGGATAGTGGATGTCCTTTTGAGCCTGCGGCGCGGCTGGGCGATGGGCAGCGATCCTCTCGGCGGCAAACGCCGACTGCAGCCGGTAATAGAGATTGATCTCCTCGGGCAGGTCGCGATCGGTCGACGTCGCCCAGTCGGCCGCGGCGAAGTCGGCAAGGCGATCCGAGCCGACAGCAAGGCCGAACAGATATTCGCGGGCGCCGGCCGAGCCGGCTAGCGGCGAGCAGTCGGCGAAGTTGAAGTAACAGGCGCCGCGAGCGTGAATGTTGACGATGTAGTCGGCGATGTTGCGGATCTTGTCCGACCGGGCGGCCGTGGCAAAAGCCCCGTCAGTCACCCTGTTCAGGATGTCCATGGCATTGAACAGGCAGAGGCCGGCGTGGCGATAATATTGCGCGCCCTCCTCGCAGCAGCCATCGTCGGCATAGTCCTTCAGGAAGGCGTCGAGGCTTGCGGCGGCCTTGGTCACCACCTGGCGGCGCAGATCGGGCGGGTAGTCGCCGGTCATCGTGGCGAGCAGAACGTTCTGGGTACACCAGACAGTCCAATTGCACATCGGCTCGTCGCCATGGCCCATCCACCAGAAATGACGGCTGAGGTAGGGGGTGACGATGCGCGCGTCGATTTCGCGGCGGATGCGCGCCCGGATCAGCGGGCTGACGGTATCGAGCTCGGCGCCGAGCAGGTGATCGATGACCGCCAGTTGCGCGCCGGTCTCGCAGGCGAACAGGTCCAGGACTGGCGTGTCGACATCAGGCAAGATGGTCGTCGGCGTGTCGCGCACCAGCGTGTTGTGAGCGGGCAGCTGCCAGCCGCTTTCTTCGCAGAGAGCGAAAATGCCATCGATGACCTGATCGAGAAACCGGCCGTCATGCGCCACGCATTCGGCCATGACGGCGGCGTTGAGGTTTCGCCGCCGCGTAAGGTAGATCGCTTCGAAGCGCGCGCGGTCGCCGTTACGCCGGAAATCCATGTAGGCGGAGGCGGGAAGCGGCGGAAAGGCGGTATCAACAAGGCTTTCACCGCGCGCTACGAGAGCGTTGCGAACATCGGCCGGCAGGCAATGCCACGCCGCGCGATCCCCTGCCGATGGCGCCGGGGCGAAACGGCCGATCGTCGGCGGCAGATTGGCCAGGCATTCGACGAACATGCTGCTCTCCCTGTTCTCATCCGGAGCGGCGTTTCGCCCCCACCGGTCGCTAGCGGTTTAATATTTTCCATTTAGAGGAAAAAGAAAGAAATTTGGAAAGATGGAAAATATGTGTATTTTGTCGATTGCGTTTCGACGTTTTGTGGAGTTTACACTCGTCTGATCGTCGCGAGAATATCGCGATGTCGAGATCGTCGTCATTGCTGGTCGGTCCGTTGGAGAGGGTGCGACGGGCGGGTGGAAATTTCTGGAAAGTTTCCACTGGGTCAATTGACGGAAAACGGAAAAGATTCCCGGGGAGGAAGCAATGGCGGTCATCGCTCCAGTTCGCAAGCCGCGCCCCACGACGGCCGCCCGCCGACGGTTGCGCAACAATGTGGTCGCCTACAGCTTCATTGCGCCGAATTTCATCGGCTTTGCCGTGTTCACGCTCGGGCCGATCCTGTTTGCCTTCGCGCTGGCCTTCATGGACTGGGACGGTTCGAACGAGATGACGTTCGCCGGGCTCAGGAACTTCTGGCGCCTGTTTTCCGACGACGTGTTCCAGACCGCGCTGTGGAACACGCTTGTCTACACGGCGGTGACCGTGCCGCTGACGCTGGTCTGTTCGCTGCTTCTGGCGGTGCTGCTCAACCAGAAGGTCTTCGGCCGCAATTTTTTCCGCACCGTCATGTTTTTCCCCTACGTCGCCTCGCTGGTCGCGGTTGCCGTGGTCTGGAACATGATCTTCAATCCGGCCATGGGCCCGTTCAACATGCTGCTGGTGGCTTTCGGCCTCGATCCGGCGCATCTGCCCGGCTGGTCGGCCGACAAGAACTGGGCGATGGTCACGGTCATCCTGTTCTCCGTCTGGAAGAACATGGGCTATTACATGGTGATCTACCTTGCCGGTCTGCAGGGCGTGAACCCCGAGCTTTACGAGGCGGCGGGCATCGATGGCGCCAATGCCTGGGACAAGTTCCGCCACGTCACCATTCCGCAGCTGAGCGCGACGACCTTCTTCGTCAGCATCATGCTGACCATCCAGTGCTTCAAGGTCTTCGACCAGATCTACATGTTGACGCAGGGCGGCCCCGGCACGTCGACGCTGGTCCTCGTCTATCACATCTACAACGAAGCCTTCATCTCCTGGGACCTGGGATACGCCAGCATGGTCGCCCTTGTCCTGTTCCTGCTCGTTCTCATCGTCACGGTTATTCAGTTCCGTGGCCAGAGAGACGCGTGATGGTTCGGGTCGGAGGAAAAGCCATGAAAATTCGCGGTCGCAAGGTCAAGGTCTCCCGCATCGTCGTCTACGCCATCCTGATCGCGACAGCCGTGACCATGTTGGTGCCTTTCGTGTGGATGCTGTCGGCATCGCTCAAGCTCAGCAAGGACGTGTTCTCCTTCCCGGTCGAGTGGTTCCCCGCCCAGCCGGTGTGGCACAACTATGTCGACATCTGGACCAAGGTGCCGCTGGCGCTGTTCATCTGGAACACGTCCAAGCTGACCATCATCGTGACGGTGCTGCAGCTTCTCACCTCCAGCTTTGCCGCCTACGCCTTCGCCAAGCTCGACTTCAAGTACAAGAACGCGCTCTTCCTCGGCTACATCGCCACCATCGCCATGCCCTGGCAGGTCTACATGGTGCCGCAGTTCATCTTGATGCGCGAGTTTCACCTCAACAACACGCATCTGGCGCTGATCTGCCTGCAGGCCTTCACCGCCTTCGGCGTCTTTCTGATGCGGCAGTTCTACCAGAGCATTCCCGACGAGCTCTGCGAGGCGGCCCGCATCGACGGCATGAACGAATACCAGATCTGGTGGAAGATCATGCTGCCGCTGTCCAAGCCTGCGCTGTCCACACTGACGATCTTCACCTTCGTCACCACCTGGAACGACTTCCTCGGGCCGATGATCTACCTCACCAAGACCGAGCTCAAGACGATCCAGATCGGCCTTCGCATGTTCATCGCCCAGTATTCGGCCGAATACGGACTGATCATGGCGGCGTCGGTGGTGACCTTGATCCCCGTACTCATCGTCTTCCTCGCCTTGCAGCGCTTCTTCGTCGAAGGCATCGCCTCGAGCGGCCTCAAGGGCTGAGCGCAGCGAAAGGACCATTATGACTGCGTGTATTTCGCCGACGATCGATCCGGTGACCAACGAACAGGTGTCCGACGCGCTCGACCTTGCCGTCGATCTGGTCCGCCGCAACCTGCCCGAATTCACTCACGCTGCCCGCAACCATTCGAGCGTCGGCAACTTCTACCCGACCTGCGCCAACGACCAGTGGACGTGCGGCTTCTGGCCGGGTCAGATCTGGCTTGCCTATGAGCGCTCCGGCGATCAGGCGTTTCTCGATGCCGCCCAGGTGCAGGTGAAGGACTTCCATCATCGCGTGGAGAATCGCATCGCGGTCGACCACCACGACATGGGGTTCCTCTATTCGCCGAGCTGCGTCGCCGCCTACAGGCTGACCGGCGACCGGCTGGCCCGCGAAGCAGCCATTCTCGCCGCTGACAGGCTGATGGATCGCTTCCAGCCGGTTGGCGGGTTCATCCAGGCATGGGGCGCTTTCGGCGCGCCGGAGAACTATCGCTTCATCATCGACTGCCTGATGAACCTGCCACTGCTCTATTGGGCGACCGAGGAGACCGGCGACAGCCGCTATAGGGACGTGGCTCGCATCCACACCGTCACCTGTCTTGAAAACTCCATCCGTCCGGATTTTTCGACCTATCACACCTTTTTCATGGACCCGGTGACCGGCAAGCCGTCGCACGGGGCGACCTGCCAGGGCTACAGCGACGATTCCCCATGGACGCGCGGTCAGGCCTGGAGCATCTATGGCGTGGCGCTTGCCTACAAGGTCGAGCGGGTGGAGGAAAAGCGCGAGCTGTTCGACCGTCTGCTCTGCTTTTACCTGAAGAAGCTGCCCGAGGATCTCGTGCCCTACTGGGACCTGATGTTCACCTCGGGCACCGAGGAACCGCGCGATTCATCTAGCGCGTCGATCGTGGCCTGCGGTCTCCTCGAAATGGCGCTTCATGTCGATGAGGTGGCCGCGGCGACCTATCGCGATCTTGCCCGGCGCATGGTGGCGAGCCTCGTGCGGTCCTATGCCGTCACCGATCCCGCTGTCTCCAACGGCCTGGTGTTGCACGGAACCTATTCCAAGAAGACGCCCTTCAACACCTGCACGCCCGAGGGCGTCGATGAGTGCGTCATATGGGGCGACTATTTCTACATGGAGGCGCTGACGCGCCTTTCTTCCAACTGGGTTTCCTACTGGTGAGGCGTCTATCGTGAATCCCCAGGCGTTCTTCGAAGGATCCGACCGTCTGTTCATGCGCGGCGCCGCCGACCGCGACCGGATCGCCGCTTTCGTGCGGCAAGCCTATCCGGATGAGGCCGCCCGTCTTGTCGCCTCCGCCGACATGATCGTCGACCGTCGCTTCGTGTTCGAAGAGCGATGGGACATGGAACGCACCCACGTTCCCGAGGTCTTTCCGGGCGCGATCGACTGGCTGCACCAGCCCGGCGACGACCCGGAGTGGATCTTCGCCTTCAACCGCATGCGGTTCTGGATCACGCTCGGCCGCGCTTATGCGCTGACTGGCGACGAACACTATGCCGCCGCCTTCGCCGATCAGCTCACCCATTGGGTGCGGACGGTCAAGCGGGACGACCCAGCCAATGCCAAGGCTTGGCGCACCATCGAGGCCGGTATCCGCATGGAATACTGGGTGAAGGCCATGGCGTGCTTCGAAGGCAGCCCGGCCATCACGCCCGAGGTGATGGACGCCTTTGTTGCCTCGATGACGGAGCACGCCGAGTTCCTCATGGGCGTGTGGAACAGCTACAACCTGATGAGCAACTGGGGTGTTCTGGCCAACCACGGCCTGTTCATCGTCGGCGCCGCCGTGCCGGCGCCGCGCGCCGAGGCATATCGCCACGAGGCTGCGCGCCGCCTTGCCGAGGAAGCGCGCATCCAGATCGACGACGACGGCTTTCAGTGGGAGCAGAGCCCGATGTACCACAACGAGGTGACGGCCTGTTACCTCGACGTGGTGACGCTGGCCGACCGAGGCGGCTACGAGCTGCCGGAGCCGATCCGCCGCAAGACCCGAGACCTTTGCCGCGTCACCGCGCTTTCGGGCAAGCCGGACGGTCACGAGCTGTCGATGGGCGACAGCGACGACATCGACCAGCGCGATCTGGTCGTGCGTGGCGCCGTGATTTTCGCCGACCCGTTGCTGCGGGCGCTCGGCGGTTCCGTCATGGATATCGATGCCGTGTGGGATCTTGGCGCCGACGCGATCGCCGCCTATGCGGCCCTGCCGGCGGAGCCACCGCGCGCGACCGATACAGCGCTCCATCACTCCGGCAACTTCTATCTCCGCGATCGCTGGGGCGAGGATGGCACATTCGTGCATTTTCATTGCGGCACGCTCGGCGCCGGACATGGCCATTCCGACAAGCTGCACTTTGATCTGTTTGCCCGTGGCGAGGATGTCCTCGTCGACGCCGGCCGCTACACCTACGTCAACAAGCCGGAGCGCTTCGAGTTCAAGAACGCGTCGGCCCACAACACCGTCACGGTCGATGACGAGGAAGTCTATACGCCCGTCGACAGCTGGGGGTGCTCGCGCCTGTCGCGGGCCGTCAACCGCCGCTTCGTCGCGGGCGATCGCTACGCCTATGCCGAGGGCGGCCATCTCGGCTATCAGGAGCTTGCCTCGGGTGGCGTCTTCGTCAATCGTCGGCTGTTGTTCCTGAAGCCGGATATCCTGGTGATCGCCGACGAGTTCCATACCGCGTCCGCTCACGCCTATCAGCGCTACTTCCATTTCGACAGTCGTGGCCAGGTGACCGGCGATGGCCGCCGCTTTGCCTATGACAGCGCCGGCAACGCGGTCGATCTCTTGCTGGTCGGCGGCGCTCCACGGGCACGACTGATCGAGACCCGGCTGTCTCGCCGTTACAACGAGCTTGAAACCAACGTCACGCTACGGGTCGACGACCACGGCGACGGCCCGCTCCACCTCTTTACCGTCATCGGCCTCAATCCGGCGAGGCAGCGCGAAGCGTTGTCGGCCGAGACGGTGCCGGTGACGTCGAATTTTAAGGGGATCACCTTCGATGATGCGACGATCCAGGCCCTCAACATCACCAAGGGGGGACGGGCCTTCACGGTTGTGATCGCCCATCGCGAATACGCGAGCCCCACGGATACCTTCAACGCGGACGGCTGCACGGGCTTCGGCCAGGTGTCGGTCTTCGACCGCGGCGCGGGCGAAACCAGCGTTGGAACCATTCTCGTCCGCTAACGGGCGAAGCTGAGCAATCGGAGGACCGTCATGGCGGGCATTTCGCTTCGCAACATTCAGAAGACCTACGGCTCCCTGCTCTACATCGACGACGCCCTCGTCAACGATCTGGAGTCCAAGGACCGCGACATCGCCATGGTGTTCCAGAATTATGCGCTCTATCCGCATATGACGGTCTACAAGAACATGGCCTTCGGTCTCGAGCTCAGGAAGGCGCCGCGCGCCGAGATCGACGCCAAGGTTCGCGAAGCTGCCAGGATTCTCGATATCGAGCATCTGCTCAACCGCAAGCCGAAGGCGCTGAGCGGCGGTCAGCGCCAGCGCGTGGCGCTGGGACGGGCCATGGTGCGCAATCCCGCCGTGTTCCTGCTCGACGAGCCGCTCAGCAACCTCGACGCCAAGCTGCGTGCGACGATGCGTGTCGAGATCTCCAAGCTGCACAAGAGCCTTGGCACCACCTTCATCTACGTCACCCACGATCAGGTGGAGGCGATGACCATGGCCGACCGCATCGTGGTGATGAAGGACGGCTTCATCCAGCAGGTCGACACGCCGCAGAACCTCTACGACAATCCCTGCAACATGTTCGTCGCCAGCTTCATTGGCTCGCCGCAGATGAACATGCTGCCCGTGCGCATCGAGCGGACTGCGGCCGGCTTCGCCGCCCGCTTCGGTGCCGACCTCATTCCATTACCCGAGCGTGCCGGCGAAGCGGCGTTGGCGTCTTGGCTCGAACGCGACTGCATGCTCGGTATCCGGCCTGAAGACTTGCACGATGATGCCTCCTCCTACATGGGGCAGGCGACCACAACGCCGATCAGAACGACAGTCGAACTCGCCGAGCCCATGGGATCGGAGGTTCATCTCCATCTCCTGGTCAATGGAACCAAGCTGGTGGCCAAGGTGCCTCCGCGCTGCAAGGCGCGTGACGGCGACGTGGTGACGCTCGGCATCGACACCACCAAGCTGCATCTGTTCGACGGAGAGAGTGAGAAAACCATCTTCAACTGAGGTCGAGGGAGGTCGGTATGTGGAGGTTTGGCGCCCGCCGTGGCGACGTGAAGGAGATCGACAGGAACGCGCCGCCCAGAACGGGCGTAGCGCTTTTTGTCGAAATCCTGGCGCGCGAATGGTGGGAGCTGTTCAAGCTCAACCTGCTCATGGTGCTGTTCGCGCTGCCGGTCGTCACCATTCCGGCGATGCTGGCTGGAACGACGCGCATCACGACCACGATGATCCGCGACGAGAACCACTATCTCTGGCGGGACTTTTGGGAGACTTTCCGGCGGGAGTTCCGGCGCGCTAGCCTTGTCGGCTGGATCTTCGGAGCGGCCTTGGCTCTCGGCGTCGCTGCCATCGCTGTCTATGCGAGAGCCGCAGCTGAGGAGCCGCTTTTCGTGCTGGCGGTCGTGGTGTCGCTGTTCGGCACCATCCTGCTGCTGCTCATGGCCTCACACAGCTTTACGCTGATCTTGCTGACCAGCCTGTCCACTTGGCGGCTGCTCGGCACCGCCTGCCTGATGACCGTCGCTGGCTTCGTGCCGGGGCTTGCCGCGCTGCTGCTCTGCGCCGTGGTCTGGCTGGTCCATGTCGCCGCCTATCCGGTCAGCATCTTCATTCCGGCCACCTTCGGCTTTTCGTTTTGCGCACTGGTGATGACCTTCCAGAGCCAGCGCGCGCTCATCCGCTACCAGTCGCTCGCCCGTGGGGCGACGGGTGCGGGAAGCATGGTTTGACAGGGGGTGCCTACGGCATCCGAAATCGAGGGAGAGAGAGATGAAACACCTGAAAGCCTTCGCGGCGGCGATGTCCGCCGTCGCTTCGGTCGCTGTTGTCGGCCACGCCTTTGCTGCCGACAGCGAAACCATCAAGTGGGCGCTGTGGGATTGGGACAAAACCGCCTACTATCAGCCCCTCATTGCCGCCTATCAGGCCAAGCATCCGAACGTGAAGATCGACTATGTCGATCTTGGCTCGACCGACTATCAGACGATGCTGAGCACGCAACTGACCGGCGGCGCCGACGACCTCGACGTCCTGACCATCAAGGATATTCCTGGCTACGCCAACGTTGTCCGCGCCGGCCAGCTTGAGGATCTGACCGGCTACATGAAGGACAATGCCATCGACCCGGCCGCCTATTCCGGCCTGATCGAGCAGATCACCATCAAGGACAAGGTCTACGCTCTACCGTTCCGCAGCGATTTCTGGGTCGTCTATTACAACAAGGATTTGTTCGACAAGGCCGGTGTCGCCTATCCGTCGAACGACATGACCGTGGCGCAGTATGACGAGCTGGCGCGGAAGATGACCAGCGGCTCCGGCTCCGACAAGGTCTACGGCAGCATCTTCCATATCTGGCGCAGCACGGTCGAGCTATTCGGCATTCTCGATGGCAAGCACACCGTCGTGAACGGCAACTACGATTTCCTGAAGCCGTGGTACGAGCGGGCGATCAAGCTGCAGAGCGACGGCATTGTTCCCGACTACGCAATGCTGAAGACGTCGAACACCCATTATTCGGCGCCCTTCTTCAATAATACGATTGCAACGCTGCCGATGGGAACTTGGTTCGCCGCGACGCAGATCACCAAGATCAAATCCGGCGAGTCCAAGTCGGTCAACTGGGGTATCGTCAAGTATCCGCATCCGGATGGCGTCAAGGCGGGCACCACGATCGCCACCATCACGTCGCTCGCCGTCAACAAGCAGTCGAGCCACAAGGAAGCGGCCCTCGACTTCGTCAAGTTCGTGACCGGCCCCGAGGGCGCGACGATCATCGCCTCGACCGGCACCATCCCCGCCCTGCGTGATGCCAAGGTGATCGACACCATTACGTCCATTGACGGTTTCCCGAAGGACGAAAACAGCAAGGCCGCGCTCACCATCGAGAAGGGCTATCTCGAGATGCCGGTTCATCCCAAGGCGCCGCAGATCGAAGTGGCGCTCAATCGCGTCCACGATTCGATCATGACCAAGAACGAGACGGTCGAAGACGGCATCGCCGAAATGAACAAGACGGTGGGGAACATCATCGGACAGTGACGCCCGTATGGCGCCATGGTTTGGGCATCGGGCGGGAAAAGCGGCAAGCCGCTTTCCCTGAAAGATGACCCAAGACAAGCAAAGGGGACGCCGCGGCGTACTGTGCCGTCGCGGCGCTCATCCCGGGAGCGAGGAATGCCCATTCAGCTGAAAATCGTTGGCGCCGACGGCTTCGTTCGCGCGGAAGCCCGCGAGGAGACCGAGGTCCAACTGGTTTATTCGGCGGTTTATGCGCCGGGTGATCGCATTGTCCTTGAGACGGAAGGAACGGCCGCGCATGTCTGGGTTCGTCTCGACGATACCCAGGCCTGTCCGCTGTTATGGCTGCCGGAAGGGCGCTTCGACTTTTCGCTGCTCTTCGGTGACGCCGCGAAAGCCTTTGCCCCCTTCGCCTTTGCCGGCAAGCGGCATTTTCTCTCGGCGCGGCTCGCGACGAGCGAAGAGGTCACCACGCGGCGCGATCTGGCGCTGAACCCGTTCGATCATCCCGAAAGCAGCGCCTTTCCGCACGCCTCCGCCAATGCAGTGACGCGTGGCGAGCCGCTGTTTGCCGCCCGCAACGCCATAGACGGACTGACGGCGACCAGAGGGCATGGCGAATGGCCCTATACCAGTTGGGGAATCAATCGCAATCCCGAGGCGGAGCTGACCGTGGCTTTCGGCCGCCAGGTGTTCCTCGACGAGATTGTCTTGCATACGCGTGCCGATTTTCCGCACGACGCCTGGTGGAGGCGGGCCGTCCTTTCTTTTTCCGACGGGTCCGATCTTGCAATCGATCTGAGAAAAACCGGCGTCGGCCAAAGGGTGCGCTTTCCGAAGCGGTCTACCGAATGGATACGCCTTCACCACCTTATCAAGGCGGACGACCCTTCACCGTTCCCGGCACTCACTTCGATCGCTTGCCTGGGGACAGATGCTTATCCGGGTTAGCTTGTGGCCGCCGAGCGCTTTCCGCTTAACGGGATGAACGGCTGTCGCCTAGACGGAGGCCGCGGTCAGGGTCCTGCTGGTAGTCGGATTCGGCAATCTCGATCGTCTTGGAGTTGATGATCCGGCTGGATAGCGCCAGTGCAACGGCGCGCGAGCGACTGTTGAAGACAGCGCGCCCGTCCGACATCAAGGGAAGGGAGGCGAGCCCAAGCTTGGCGTAGAGCTGCTGCAATCGCCCTTGCACGGTGCGCATTGACATGTTGCGACGGGCAGCGATCGCCTGATCGGTGAGGCCGATGGCGATATCGAGCAGGATTTCATACTCGACCTCCGTCAGCTCGTCCGAGCTCTTCTGCCCGCGCTTTTGCAGGCCCCGAACCTCACGGTCGATGATGTTCTGCCCCTCGACGAACACGCACTGGATCGCCCGCCGCAGCCGGTCCTTGGACGCCGTCTTCAGGAGATAGCCGTAGGTAGCGCCGGCCGGCACGATGCGGGCGACGCCGCGGACGTAAGCCTCATCGGCGTAGTTGGACCAGAAGATGATCGGCATCGCCGGGTTCTCGGCCCAGATCGCCTTCGCCGCCTGAACGCCGGTCTTCTTCGGCATCTGCAAATCGAGGATGACGCCCTTGAGCTCATGCTCATGGGCGAGGCGGATGGCATCCTCGCCGTTCTCCGCTTCGATGACCTGCTCGCAGTCGATTTCGCCGAGTGCGATAACCTCGCGCAGGAAGCCGCGATGCAGCACATCGTCCTCGGCGATCAGATAGATGCTCATTCTGCCTCCCGGACTCGCGCCGGCTCAGGTGGCCGGGCCAGCGGAATGGTGATGCTCAGTTGGGTCCCGATGCCTTCGACGCCGGATGTCACCGTCAGCTCCGCCTCGATCAGCGAGGCGCGGGTACGCATGTTGGCAAGGCCGCCGGTGCGTTTGCCGGGTGTTTGCGGCAGACCACAGCCATCATCGACGATGGAAATGCGGATGCCCTTTTCATCGGAACACACCTGGACCTCGATGGTGGAGGCGCCGGAGTGGCGGCCGGCATTGTTGATGGCTTCCTGAACGATGCGGTAGAGCGCCACCTGGGTGTTGGCGGGCAGAGCGTCGATCGCCGCGCAGCCCTCGTCACGCAGCCGGCAGACCAGCGGCTTGGCCGATGCGCGGGCATACC
The DNA here is from genome assembly GCA_018262505.1 of Pseudomonadota bacterium. Classification (GTDB taxonomy): domain Bacteria; phylum Pseudomonadota; class Alphaproteobacteria; order Rhizobiales; family Pleomorphomonadaceae; genus Pleomorphomonas. The sequence continues at coordinate 5,478 of JAGSYV010000008.1, read as the reverse complement.
GGTCGAGCACGGCCTCGATGGCTTCGGAGAAGCCGAAGAATTGCAGCACCGACGGGCGGGCGTTGTCGATGATCACCCGGAGCTCGGTGAGGCAGTGCGAGATGTCGTCCTGGATCGGCTGCAGCTCGCTGCCTCGGAGGTTGGTCTTGCCTTCGAGCCGCTTCAGGTTGCGCGAAATGCGCGACAGGTCGGCGAGCGTCTGGTCATGCAGGTCCATGCCGATGGCCTGCCGGGCGTTCTCCAGCTCCTCGGTGAGATGGCGGGCGCCGATGCGAAGGCCCTCGGCACGCGCTTCTGCCTCCACCCGCTTGATTTCCCGGCGGGCCGCCAAGTCGCTCTGTTGGAGGGCGAACATGTAGGCGGCGAGGATGTCGGCGACCATTCGCGCATTGTCGAGATCGGCCTCGCTGTAGGTGTCGGGCACCTGTGTCGAAAAGGACAGCGCACCGATGATCCGTCCCTCCACCAGCACCGGCACGTGCAGGCGGGCGCGCAGACCGGCGTCGAAGATCGGCTTCGACCAGGCGCCCTCGAAATGGAAGCGCGGGTCGGCCTGGGCATCCACGGTGATGATGCTGTCGACCTCGCCCATGAAAAGGCTGCGGATGGGACTGACAGCGACGGACCGCGTGCCGCGCGACTCGATATCCCATTCCGTATGAAGCCCCGCCTCGTAAGTGGAGACGATCGTGCGGTCGGCATTCATCAGGGCCACGTCGATATGGTCGTGCGGCAGGATGTCGATCACCGCCGTCGACACCGCCTGGACGACGCACTTGAGATCGAGCTGGCCGGTGATCGACTTCAGGACCGCCATGATGCGTTGCAGATCGAACGGGGCACGACTCAGCATGGTGGCCTCATGAACAACACGGCAATTGTCGGCGCAGCTCCGCCATGACGCCAGCGTAAAAGCGCGTCAAGTTTTGCGGGTTCCCGCAAAAACCAGGTGGGACCTGCGCTGTCTCGCCCCTTCAGTCTCTGCTTCAATGACACTGAGGAAATCGCCAAGACAAGGGCCTACGTGCCAATGAGCCAGCAACGCATAACCGCGCTCGACGAGCGTCTTTGGCAGCTCGTGCTGCCGAGCAGCCCTCTCGAGACACTGAGTACCGGCCACCTGTGGACCGAGGGGCCGGCCTACTTTCCAACAGGCGATTTCCTCATCTGGTCGGACATTCCGCGGGGCAGGATGTACCAGTGGATTGCCGACCTCGGCGTCCGCGTCCTCGATCATGCCGCCAACAACTGCAATGGCCACACCATCGATCCCGCCGGCCGACTCCTCGCCTGCGAGCACCTGACGCGTTCGGTCGTCCGATTCGAACTCGACGGCCGACGCACCGTGATCGCCGACGCCTTCGAGGGGCGGCATCTCAATTCGCCCAACGACGTGATCGTGGCCTCCGATGGCGGCGTCTGGTTCACCGACCCGACCTACGGCATCATGACCGACTACGAGGGCAAGCGCTCGCCGTCCGAGCAGGACGGCTGCTTCGTCTATCGCGTCGATCCCGCCACCGGCCAGGTCGAGGCGAAGATCCGCTCGATGCTGAAGCCGAACGGTCTCGCCCTGTCGCTCGACGAGCGGACGCTCTATGTCGCCGACAGCTCCGCCTCCCACGACGCGGCGGGCCATCGCCACGTCGTGGCGTTTCCGCTCGGAGACGGCTGGCAGGTGGGCGAAGGCAAGGTGCTGATCACCGTCGAGGAAGGAGTACCGGACGGCTTCCGCCTCGACGAATACGGCAACCTCTGGGTTTCTACGGCGCGCGGCGTCGAGATCTTCGCGCCGGACGGCTGCCCGCTTGGCATCATCCATGTGCCCGAGACCGTGGCCAACCTCTGCTTCGGTGGCCCCAAGAACAACCGACTGTTCATCACGGCATCGACATCCGTCTATGCCGTCTATACGGCGGTGCGCGGCGCCGAACGCCCCGCGCGTTGAGGACCCAAGGGAAAAACGTAAATTAGGGAGAGAGACATGACCCATAAAGACGAAGGCAAAATGTTGGCCGACCGCCGCGCTATCCTCAAGTCCATAGCCCTGGGCTCGGCCGCCCTGACCGGTGCTGCGACCGGCCTGATGGCCGGTATCGATCCGACGAGCGGCGTCATCGGCATCAGTGCCGCCCGCGCCGACGAGCGCGTCAAGATGGCCTTCCTGCAGATCCAGCCGCACACTGTCTCGGCCGGCTGGTCCAAGGGCATCGAGGAAGTGTTGAGCACCCAGCAGACCGTCGACTACACCCAGCTCGACGGCCAGAACAAGGTCGAAGTGCAGGTCAGCCTGATGGACACGCTGATCAACAACGGCACCAAGGTGATCTTCCTGCAGCCGAGCGATTCCGTGGCGCTCGCCCCGTCGATCAAGAAGGCCAAGCGCAAGGGCATCATCGTCATCACGCTGAACATCGATGCCACCGAGGCGCACGCCGCCCACGTGGAGATGAACCACTATTACGGCGCCATGGAAATCGCCAAGGTGATGGGCGAAAAGCTCGGCGGCAAGGGTGACGTCGCCATCCTCAATGCTCCCCCGGGCATCATCATCCGTGACCAGCGCACCAATGGCTTCGTCGATGGCCTGAAGAAATACTACCCCGACATCCGCGTCGTCGCCGATCAGGTCGCCGACTGGTCGCGCAAGAAGGCCCAGGACGTGCTGTCGACCATTCTCGCCGCCAATCCGAATCTGGCCGGCGTTTACGGCGTCAACGACTCGATGGCGCTCGGCGCGGTCGACGTCGTCAAGGAAAAGGGTCTGCTCGGCAAGATGGTGATCTTCGGCAACGACGGCGAGAAGGACGCGCTGGCGTCGATCGAGGCGGGCGAGCTGACCGGCACGCAGTACACGGATGTGTTCCAGCAGGGCCGCTTCGCCGCCGCTGCCGCCACGGTGCTGACCTCCGGCCTGGTCACCGCCAAGGCGTTCGAACAGCAGGGCAAGCTCTTGATGCCCTACGTGATCGCCACCAAGGAGACGGTGGGCCAGATCCAGCCGTCGCAGCGCTGGTAAGCGGCAAGCCGCACTTTCAAGCGCGATCCGGGTGGCCTAGGCTGCCCGGATCCGACCAGACCGAGCGCGACGCGATCGATCGGCTGTCGGCCGTCGATTGCAAGCCCCGCAGCGGCCGAGAACCCCGCCGGGCGGCCGGCTGACGTACCAGCCGAACGCACCATTCGTCAGCGGAGCTGAAGCTAAAACCCGATCATAGGTCCGCAATGCGTGTTCAATCCGCATTCATCGCCGTCGTCCTGTTCTTCCTGGCCGTGCTGGCATTCTTCTGCGTTTTCGCGCCCAGTTTTGCGACGGCCAGCAATTTCGAGGACCTCATGGCGGGGTTCTCCTTCATAGCCATCCTGGCCATCGGCGAATCCTTTCCCATCCTGCTGCGCGGCATCGACCTTTCCGTCGGCGCCACCCTCGCCCTGGCCGGCATGGTCGCCTTCGACTTGACGCTGATGTTCGATGTGCCGGGCTATGTTGCCATTCCGGTCGTACTTTTGGTGGCGACGGCATGCGGCGCGCTCAACGGCCTGTTGATCGTCAAGCTGCGCCTGCAGCCGTTCATCGCCACGCTGTCGACGCTCGCCGCCTACCGCGGCCTCGTCTATGCCATTTCCGGGCGACAACTGGTGCCTGAGCTGGCGACGACGCCGATCAGCGATCCCTGGATCATGGGACTCGACACCTATTTCGACATCGGCTCGGCCACCGGCCTGTCTTCGCTGGTCGAGATGCCCTGGTTCCCGCTGTCCTTCTTCATCATGATCGCCACGCTGGTGGTGTTTGGCGTGCTGCTTGGCCGCACCCGCTTCGGCCGCGACATCTACACCGTCGGTGGCAACGCCGAGGCGGCCCGCCTTGCCGGCATCAACGTCGGGCGAACGGTGATCATCGCCTATTCGATCTGCGGCTTCTGCGCCGGCCTCGCCGCGCTCTTGATGGTCGCCCGCCTGTCGACGGCAACCGAGTCGCTTGGCCTCGGCATGGAGATGAGCGCCATCGCGGCGGCGGTGATCGGCGGCGTCAGTCTGTCGGGCGGCATCGGCGGCCTGACGGGGCCGGTGATCGGTACCTTCCTGCTCGGCATGGTGCTGATCGGCCTGACGCTGCTCGGCATCTCCCAGTTCGTTCAACAGATTCTCACCGGCGTCATCCTGCTGATCGCCGTCGGCCATGATCGCTTCCTCGCCGTCCGCCGGCAGAAGCGCCTGGCCGCCAACCTCTCCGAGGAGGCTTGAGATGCCCGCCGCACTGAAGCCCGACACTGCGTCCACCCCGCTGATCGAGGCGCGTGGCCTGACAAAGGTTTATGGCAACCTCGTCGCCCTCGATCATGCCGACTTTTCCGTCCAGCGCGGCGAGGTTCGGGCGCTGATCGGATCGAACGGCGCCGGCAAATCGACGCTGATCAAGGTGCTGACCGGCGCCGTGATGCCGACGTCGGGCAGCGTGACGCTCGACGGCGTCGAATTGCCGCTCGGTCGGCCCGAAGAGATGATCCGCCACGGCATCGGCTGCATCTACCAGCATTCGAACATGGCACCCGCCATGAGCGTGCTCGACAACATTTTCCTCGGCCGCCAGCCGACCCGTCGCTTCGGTCTCGTCGACGTCAAGGCGCAGCGGCGCGAGGCGGAGATGCTGCTGGAGCGCTACGGCATCGATCTCGACCTCGACGCCACCGTCGGCGAACTGCCGACCGTCAAGCAGAAGGAAGTGGAGATCGTCAAGGCGCTCATCCGCCTTCTCAAGAGTCGCGGCGTCGGCATCGTCTACATCAGTCACATGCTCGATGAGATCTTCACGGTCTGCGACACCATGACCATCATGCGCGATGGCTGCGTGGTCGCCGAGGCCGATGTCGCCGACACAACGCGCGCCAAGGTGATCGAGCTGATGGTCGGAGACCGGCTCGCTCGCGAAAGCTCGGCGGCGGCCGGCGAGGCACGCCATCCGCGCGGCAACGGCGAGGTTCGGCTTTCGGTCAAGGGGCTCAGCCGTCGCGGCATGTTCCGCGACGTCAGCTTCGATCTCTACGGCGGCGAAATTCTCTGCATCACTGGTCTGATCGGCTCCAAGCGCACCGAGCTGATGCACGCCATCTTCGGCTCGGAGCGGCGCGACGGCGGCACGATCGAGATCAGCGGCGTGACGGTCGACTTCCGCTCGCCGGGCGATGCCATGGCCGGCGGCGTCGGCTTCGTGCCCGAGGATCGCCACCGCGACGGGCTGATGCTCGGTATGTCGGTGACCGAAAACCTGGCGATGACGACGCTCGGCCGCTTCCGCCGGCTGTTCATGCTCGACCGCCGCGGCATCGAGGCCGCCTCGCGCCGGTCGATTGACGATCTCAGCATCAAGCCGGCCGACGGGCGCAAGCTGGTCCGCCAACTGTCCGGCGGCAACCAGCAGAAGGTGCTGGTCGGCAAGTGGCTGCGCCTGGCGCCCAAGGTGATCATCCTCGACGA
>JAGSYV010000256.1 GCA_018262505.1 Pseudomonadota bacterium | reverse complement strand
CGAATTCGCGCAGAAGCCTGATGTCCATGGGCCGGGCTTTCAAAAAGCAGCGAAACAAGCGCTGGCAACACCATAGCGGTCGATACGCGAGCAGGCGACATGCCCTTGGTGGCATGCACGCCGACACCCGTCGAAAAGTTGTCTTCGATCCGAAGCTTTCTGCAGCATGGACCCTCTCCCTCATGCAGCAGATGCTGTGATCGCCCGCGAAAGTCGCTTCGGGACGAATGCTTAGGTCCCGTCGGCCTGCCACCCGGCCAGCCAAAAGACAAAAGGGATTCATGGCCTTCAGATCGCTTATGCGTTCCCGGTATTACCGAAGTCCCAAAAAGAATTAGTTTCCGGACAATTTATGACTATCGTCCCTCACAAGTTGAGGATGGGACGGACCAAGTAACCAACGGCCATAAGGAAGGTCGCAAGGAGAAGCGCGGACTATTCCACGCCGACGGTGACTTGTCTTTCCCGCCATTCGGAAGGTTATCAGGCAGGTTTGCCGAGCCTTCCCGTCGAAGCGTATGGATCCGAAGGGCGTTCAAAATGAATCATCCAGATAAAGTCATCATCACCGTGGCCCTGACCGGGGCTGTCACCCCCAAGGACACCAACGAGTTCATTCCGGTGACGCCAGCGGAAATCGCCGCTGATGCTTATGCCTGCTGGAAAGCGGGCGCCGCGGTCGTGCATCTGCACATGCGTGATAATGAAGGCCTCGGCACCATGGACCCGGCCAAGTTCGCCGAGACGATCCGCCTGATCCGCGCCTACGAGGATTGCGACGTCATCATCAACTGCACGACGTCCGGCGACAACCGGGCCAGCGACGCCCAGCGCATGGCCCATGTGGACATCGTCGATGGTATTGAAATGGCCTCCTATGATGCAGGGTCCTTCAACTGGATGCCTGGTGGCGTCTTCATGAATTCCCCGAAGTTCCTCGGCGAGCTGGGCGAAGCGCTTCTGCGGCGCGGCGTGAAGCCGGAGATCGAGATCTTCGATGCGGGCATGCTGGGTGTCGCCGAGTATTTCATGAAGACCGATCGCCTGGCGCGGCCCGGACACTATCAGTTCTGCCTGGGAGTGCTCGGAGGCATGCCCGCCACCGTGGAGAACCTTCTCTACCTCAAAAGCAAGATTCCGGCGGAGGCAACCTGGTCGGCGTTTGGCATCGGCAAGGACCATCTGCCGATCCTGTTCGCGACCCTCGCTCTCGGCGGCAACATCCGCGTCGGCCTCGAAGACAACGTCTACTTCGCCAAGGGCGTCAAGGCCACCAACGTCTCCCTCGTGGAACGCGCCGCGCTGGCGATCGGCGTCTTCGGCAAGAGTGCCGCGACGTCGGCCGAAGCTCGCGAGATTCTCGGCATCTCCGCCCTGGTTCGCTGATCAGATCGGTCGGACAAGCCCCGTCCAGCTCTCGGAGAGGATTCATGAGAGAAGCAGTTCTTATTTCATCCGTTCGCACGCCTGTGGGTCGCTGTCGCGGCGCCCTGGCTCCGGTGCCAGCCCATGTTATCGGCGCCGCGGCGGTTCGCGAGGCGGTGCGGCGGGTGAATATCGACCCCGAGCGCATCGACGACGTCGTGTTCGCCAACCTGATGAACAACGAGATCAACAATATGGGGCGCATGGTGGCGCTGGAGGCCGGGTTGCCGATCTCGGTCGGCGGTATCACACTCGACCGCCAGTGCGCCGCCTCGCTCAACGCACTTGCCTATGGCGCCATCCAGATCATGGCCGGCTTTGCCGACGTGATCGTGGCGGGCGGCGCGGAGAGCGACAGCCGCCGCACCTACTCTCTTGAAAAATGCGAGACGGCCTACTCGATCATGCCGCCGCGCGGCCGGACGCTTCGACGACGAGATCGTGCCGATCGAGGTCAAGGGGCCGAAGGGAAAGTCGATCATCGTCGACCGGGATGAATCGGTCCGCGCCGACTGTTCGCTGGAGCAACTCGCAGCGCTTCGCCCGGCCTTCAAGCCTGACGGTCTGGTCACGGCCGGCAACTCGTCACCGATGTCGGACGGTGGCGGCGCCATGGTGCTCGTCGACCGTCAAACGGCTCGGGACATAGGTGCGGAGCCGCTGGCCGTCTTCCGCGGCTACGCCGTGGCCGGCGTCGATCCGAACATCATGGGAATCGGCCCGGTGGCGGCGGTCGGCAAGCTGCTTGCCCGCTCCGGCCTCGCCGTCGCCGACATCGACCTGTGGGAGCTCAATGAGGCCTTCGCAGCCCAATCCATCGCCTGCATCCGCGACATCGGCATGGATGTCGACAAGGTCAATCCGAACGGCGGCGCCATCGCGATCGGTCACCCACTCGCCGGTTCCGGCGCGGTCCTGGTGGCCCGAACCGTTCGTGAAATGCGCCGCCGCGATCTCGGCCGCGCGATCGTGACCTTCTGTGTCGGCGGCGGCCAGGGTGTCGCCGTGCTTTTGGAAAGGGGTTGACCCGATGTCCGGCAAATACAGAACCAAGGACGAAATCGTCTCCCTCTTCCACGACGGCCAGACCATCGTCGTTGGCGGCTTTGCCAATCACGGCGTTCCCAATGCCTTGATCGACTGTGTACTCGATAGCGGCGCCCGCCATCTGACGCTGCTGTCCAACGACACCGGAGATGCAGATCTGACGGTCGGGCGCCTGATTCACAACGGCCGCGTCGACCGCTTCATCGGTTCGCATATCGGCATGAACAGCGAAACAGTGGCTGCCGTCGAGGAAGGCAAGATCGACGTAACGCTGATTCCTCAGGGCAGTCTGGCGGAGCGGATCCGCTGTGGCGGTTCCGGCCTCGGCGGGGTGCTGACCAAGACCGGGCTTGGGACCATTGCCGAGAACGGCAAGCAGATTCTCGAGGTCAATGGCGAGACATGGCTGCTCGAGCCGGCTCTGCGCGGCGACATAGCACTGGTGCGTGCCCGCACTGCCGATCCCTATGGCAACCTCACGTACCGGGGCACGTCGCGGAACTTCAATCCACTGGTGGCCAAGGCTGCGGACATCACGGTGGCTGAAGCCGATCATCTTGTCGAACTCGACGAGATCGAACCCGA